>JBAXKK010000024.1:0-29990 GCA_037137395.1 Elusimicrobiota bacterium | reverse complement strand
TGTATACCTTTTTTCTTAAGGTAATCCTTGATTTCCTGGGCGATGATAGCTTTTTTTTCTTCGGCAGGCGTATCCAGTTTTATGGCTAGCGGAATATAGCCCCAATCCTTGAGCTTTATCTGCTTTTTTTCCTCTCCGAAACAAACGATTTTAATAGCATAGCTCCCAATATCTATGCCTATTATTTCTTTGGAAGGGAACATTAATTTTGTGAGGCTAAAATTCATTAGATTGTTAAACCTCTAAGTTCGTAAATATTCCACCCGCCCCGAACCGCCGACCAAGGCAAGAACTTCACTACATTAATGCATATTATTGCAGGTATTACACCCCTTGTCAACCTTTTCCGATGTTTTTCGCCACGTGGTCCGCGCGGGCGGAAACTTTTTAACAAGCTATTTGTTTTCTATCCCGGGGCCGGCCTTGACTTCATGCGGGTGGAAAATGGAGATCAAAAATCGACTGACGCTTTCGCTGGCCCCGTAAATATGGATGCCCACTTTAGCCAGCAGGAAAAGAGTCCCGGCCAGAAAAAGCGCCTGATACGCCCATTCCAACTCTTTGATAAAGGGAAACACTACCGTTTGGAACGCGGAATACGCGAATAGCAGCGCGATGATACCCGTGAGATAATTCAGAAGGGTGCCAGCCCCGGGCAGCCAGTGCAATAGTTCATCCACCACGACTTTAGCGTTCAGGCCGGCCTTAATAAAGACCGTTATCGCGGCCGCGGAAATAAACGCAGCGAGCACATCGGCGGCAGTTATTAAACTGTTAAAAACCGGAAGGCCGGAGAAAGGCAGGCTTTCTATAAATCTGCTTATGAACAGCAGGGTCAAGAGCACTATCGCTGTCTTAAGCGCTTCCACGGACAGATTAATCACCAAATCCTTTTTTACCATAAGCCCCCATTTATATTAAATTCCTTATGCTCTACATGCTCTACTATAGGAAAAAGCTGGGGGCAAAGGCAATACATCCTAATAGCTTTATCCTTGAACACACTTCCCACACTGGACGCGACTCCGTTAAACATAGTTGAAATAACCGGGGTTTTGTGTTATGATAACTTTACTATTCGCGTTGCCCCGGGGGGGCGGCGCCGGGAGGAAGCACTATGGCAGTGGAAAGAACAGAATATAAAGGCCAGCCGGTCATCATCCTTAAGCGGAACGATAACGATAAATATCCGTTCTCCTTCGGGCTCTCAAAGGCCAGACTTATAATAGAGTACTTTGAAGAGATAAAGAAATTCGTCGCGGAAGCCGACAACAAGCCCGAAGAAAAGAAATAGTTCTATTTCTTGGGACCGCACGGACCCCGATAATGCCGGATAAGACCCCCAGCGCCGTCTCAGGGTTTTATGACGGCATTTTTCATTATTACGAAGCGGTAAATTCCTTTATGACCCTCGGTCTTGCCGCTTACTGGCGGACCAAAGCGGCAGCATTAGCCCTGGTTTCAAAACCCGCGGTTATTTTGGATGTTTGCTGCGGCACCGGCGCCCTGACCCTTAAGCTCCTCCGCCTCTCCGGGGGACGGATCTCCGTTATCGGCGCCGATTTCAATCGTTCCATGCTGGAGAAAGCCCGAACCCTCGCCCCGGAATCGCAGTTCCTGGAAACCGAAGCCTCACATCTCCCCTTTCCCGACGATTCTTTTGACGCGCTGACAATTTCTTTCGCCACCCGCAACCTTTGCCAAGGCGGAAACGACCTTGTAAAATACTTCCGGGAATTCCGCCGCGTCCTTAAGCCCGGAGGAGTATTCGTTCACCTGGAAACAAGCCAGCCCAGCAACCGCTTTATACGCCTGTTGTTTCACGCGCATGTAAAGCTTATGATCGGTCTGGTCAACGCATTCTTTCCCAAAACAAAAGCCGCATATAATTTCCTGTCGGAAACCATAGCGGCTTTTCACACCCCCGACGAACTTTCAAAAGCAATTTCCCGGGCGGGCTTCTCAAAAGTGGAAGCCTTCCCCCTAACCTTCGGCGCCGTCGCCATCCATAAAGCTATAAAATGATGTTTTTTAAATCCGCACGCGTAACACACCGTGGCGCATGTTTATATTTTTATGAATATTTTTTTCCTGTAGAGAACCCAGAACGGGATAAGCCACAGGAGCGTGTAGGAAACCGCGAAGGCGGCTGAGGCGTTCAGCGGGGAGAGCCAGGTTCCGAAGATATGATCGCAAAGCCAGACCCGGAGTTGAATGGGTTCGGCTCCGGATACGGGCAACTTATAGAGGACCAGAAATTTTAAAAGCAGTATGGGTGTTATGTAGGCGGCTATGGCATTCACTCCATAGATCTCAAAAGGCCTGCCCCAGCGCTTTATTCCTTTAACTTCGATAAGCCGATAACAGAACGCCAGCGCCAGCAACGCCAGACCCGCAGTATAGAGGACATATGAGCTGGTCCAAAGCGCCTTATTTATCGGGAACGATAGTCCCCAAAGCCAACCGGCCGCCGCGAGCGCTGCGCCGCCGATCACCATCCCGTATATTTTTACGACATCTTCACGCCGGCTTCTTAGCCAGAGCCCCGTAAAAACACCCAGCAAAGCCGTTGCCAGGGCGGGGATAGCGCTGAGCACGCCTTCCGGATCATATACCCCCTGCCGGTAGGTGTGCGGCCCAAGCACGACTCTGTCAACAAAAGAAGCCAGGCTTCCCTCTTTAGTCAACACGCCCGCGCCGAAGCCCGGCACGGGAATATATGTCATCATAAGCCAATAGCCGACCAGCGCCGCGATCGCCAGCGCTATCTGAGTCTTAAGGTTCGTTTTGATAAAAAGCAGAGAAGTCACGCCGTAGCAGATAGCGATGCGCTGCAATACGCCGAGTATCCGGATAGTGGACGGGTGATAGTTGGGGATAGCGTTAAGGAAAAGCCCGAGGCCGAAGATTATAGCCGTACGGCGCAGTATCTTACCAGCCAGCCCCTCGGTCCGTCCGCTCTCTAAACTCTTTGAAAGAGAAAAAACAAGAGAAACACCGGCTATGAAAAGAAAAAAAGGGAAGACCAGATCAGTCATGGTGCACCCGTTCCATTCGGCGTGATCCAGTTGTCTGTAGGCTTCGTTGTTGCCGGGCGTGTTAACGATTATCATGCCGGCTATGGTCAGCCCCCTGAACACATCGATTGAAAGCAGGCGCGATTTTACCTGAGGCTGAATAATTTCCATTATTTGTATTTTTTCCTGAACTCCGCTATCTTGACACGAAGTATGGCGCGCCGTAAAGCGGCTTGCGCGGCGTCAAGATCCAAGTCTTTTCCGCGCATAGCCAGACTATCCTTCGCTTTCTGATAGGCCTGCCGGGCGCGTTCCTCATCCACTTCCCTGGCGAACTCGGCGGCCTCGGCCAGGATCAAAACCTTGTCCGCATGGACTTCAGCAAAACCATTCAGTACCGCGAACATCTCTCTTTTATGCTCGTCCTTATATTTCAGAACGCCTTCCCTCAACTGCACCACGAAAGAAGCGTGCCCCGGCAGTACACCCATCTCGCCGCCGAAAGCCGGTATAGCCACAAAATCCACCGGCTTGTCGGTCAGTACCGCTTTTTCAGGAGTCAAAATGGTGAGCAAAAGTTTATTTTTCATAAACATACCTGTAGCCGCATGGCAATCTAGAGGCACAGCAATTTAGTAAATGCCGGGACTTTAAACCTTGGCCTCTGCTTTCTGCTGGGCGCCGCGCTCAATTACCTCGTCGATGTCGCCGACCATGTAAAACAGCTGCTCGGGGAGGTGGTCCATCCTGCCGCTTAATATCTCCTTAAAACTCCTAAGGGTATCCTTGAGCGGCACATACTTTCCCGGACGGTCATTGAAAGCCGCCGCCACGAAAAGCGGCTGAGACAGGAACTTCTGTATTTTCCTGGCCCGGAACACGATAAGTTTATCCTCGTCGGAAAGCTCGTCAATCCCCAGGATGGCGATTATATCCTGCAGTTCCCTGTAGCGCTGCAGCACTTTCTGGACGCCGCGGGCGGTCTGGTAATGTTCCTCGCCGATGACATTCGGGTCCAGTATCCGTGAAGTGGAATCCAGCGGATCCACGGCTGGATATATGCCCATTTCGGTTATCTGACGCGAAAGCACCACGGTGGCGTCCAGGTGCGTGAAGACGTTCGCCACGCCGGGATCCGTCAGATCGTCGGCTGGAACATAGACGGCCTGGATTGAAGTTATCGAGCCTTTTTTTGTGGAAGTTATGCGCTCTTCAAGCCAGCCGATCTCGGTAGTCAGCGTCGGCTGGTAGCCCACGGCTGACGGCATGCGGCCCAGCAACGCCGAAACCTCGGCGTTAGCAAGCACGTAGCGGAAGACATTGTCCAGGAACAACAGGACATCCTGCCCCTTGGCGTCGCGAAAATATTCCGCCTGGGTCAGAGCGGTCAGCCCCACGCGGGCGCGCGCGCCGGGCGGCTCGTTCATCTGTCCGTAAACCAACGCGGTCTTAGAGAGCACGGTGCTGCCGTCGGAAAGCTTTGAACTGCTCATATCAAGCCAGAGGTCATTGCCCTCTCTTGAGCGCTCGCCGATGCCGCCGAAAACCGAGTAACCGTGGTGCTCCCGGGCGACGTTATTTATAAGTTCCATGATGAGCACCGTTTTGCCCACGCCGGCTCCGCCGAACAAACCGATCTTTCCGCCCTTCATGAACGGCGCCAGCAGATCCAAAACCTTTATACCCGTCTCAAAGATCTCGGGCTCGGTCCGCTGCTCGGTCAACGGGGGCGGGGCGCGGTGAATGGGCAGATGATCTTTGGTCTCGATAGGACCCAGGGAATCTTTAGGTTCGCCCAGCACGTCCACCAGGCGGCCGAGACACGCCTCTCCGACGGGAACAGTGATAGGCGCTCCGGTATCCTTGACCTCTATACCCTTACTAAGTCCGGTGGTGGTGCCGAGCGTAATGGCGCGCACGGTATTGTCGCCCAGATGCTGCGCGACTTCCGCCACCAGGGTCTTCTCCTGCCCTTCGTCCTTATATTTGAGTTTAAGAGCGTTAAGGATTCTGGGCAGTTCACCCTGCTTAAATTCAACATCTATAACCGGGCCTATGATCTGCACTATCTTTCCGATGTTCATAAACAGACTCCTTGCTGAATGTAGACGTAAAGCGATTTAGATGTAAAGCAATTCGGACGCGCCTCTAAATCGCTGAATCGCTGCGCCTCTGAACTGCAGAATGGCTTTGCGTCTAAATTGCCAACTTGCTGTGCATCCTTACCTCTGGTCAATTACCCGCCCAGTGCTTCCGCGCCGCTCACGATCTCGTTAAGCTCGGTGGTTATCATCGCCTGACGCATCTTGTTAAGCTTCAGCGTGAGCCCATCTATCAGGTCGGAAGCGTTCTTTGAAGCCGCTTCCATGGCGTTCATTCTCGCCGCCAGTTCAGCCGCCTGCGATTCAAGCAGCACCCTGTAGAGCTGGGCTCCGATATATCTGGGAAGCAGCGCCTCAAGCAGCACGTGTTTTTTCGGCTCAAAGCTGAAATCCCGGAGTTTCCTCCCTGCGGGATCCGGGGTTTCAAGTATGTGGCTCTTAAGCGGCAGCAGCTCTTCGCGGACCACGCGTTGCGTCAACATGGATTTAAACTCATTATATATGAGAGTAATAGACCGGACATCTCCGCCGGAGAACATTTTTAAAACGTTTATTGCCAGTATATCGGCGTGGACATACCCCGCCTTGGGGAACAGCCCCACCATCTCATAGCTTATTTCAAGGTTTAGACCTTTAAGTCTTTTTATAAAATCCCGGCTTTTGCGCCCCACGCAGATGACACGCATTCTTTTGTCGCGATTTTCTGTCAGCCAGGCCGTCGCGGCTTTAAGGAGATTGGAATTGAATGAGCCGCACAGCCCTTTATCTCCGGCGATCAGCACCAGCCCGACGACGTCCGCTCCGGGGGTTTCCGCGAACAGATTGTACGCGGGGGAATCTCTGAACTGCGAACTCTCCATCTCGGTATAGAGGTCGGCTATCAGGCCCTCCATCTTCAGCGCGAAGGGACGGGAAGACAAAATAGCGCTCTGAGCGCGCTTGATGCGCGCCGCGGAAACCATCTTCATGGCATAAGTTATCTGCTTTATGCTTTTAACGGATTTGATGCGTTTTCGTATGTCTCTTAAAGATGCCATAAATTCAGTCAGCGAGTTACCGTGTTTATAAAATCATGTGGCTTCCGGAGTTTCAAGCCCCGCAACTTTACCCGACTCTTCAATTTTAAGAACTCTCAAACTCACACTCTATATACCAGCTTTCTTCAATTCCTGCACGTAATCGGCTATACCGGCTTCAAGACTCCATTCCGGCCGGTAGTTCAGGTAAGCCCCCGCGCGCCCTAGGTCAGCATGGGTCTTAACCTGAAAAAACCCGTAAGGGTTGTCAAAATATTCCGGGGCTATGCTAGAGCCCATGGCCTTATTAAGGCACTCTATAACCTTGTTGAAATTCTCCGGCGCGCCGGTGGCGGCGTTCACTACGCCGGATTTTTTAACCTCAAGAGCTTTAAGGTTGGCCAGAATGATGTCTTTTACATATACAAAATCACGCATCTGCTCACCGAACTTGAATATTCTAGGCCGCTGGCCGGCCTTCATCTGCAGGTAAAGCTGATACATCATGCTGGCGGCGTGGCCTTTGTAGTATTCGCGGGGGCCGTACACGTTAAAATAGCGCAGACCGACCAGCGTAATATCCGCGTGCGCGGCCGCGAATTCCCGCGCCACGTTGTCCATCATTGCTTTTGAAAACCCATACACGTTCTCAGGCGTCAGCGGCTGCTCCTCCGTCATGGGACACGCGCCGTTTCCGTAAACGCCGGCGGAAGAGGCGTACACGACTCTTTTTACGCCTTTTTCAAGGGCAAAGCGCAGTATATTCCTGAATCCTTCAACGTTCACCTCCATCATGCGCTTCTGGTCGTGCACGGTGGTATCGGTTATGGCGGCCTCGTGAAAAACGGCGTCCACTTTCCCCGTCTTATCCCACCATTCGCGGCTTAGGATGTCATCGCCTATAACGTCGCCCTTGAAACCGATAAGATTTTTAAAATTTCCAGACGAGAAATTATCAAGGATTACCACGTCGGCTTTTCGCTCTCCGGTGAGCGTGAAAGCCAGGTTGGAACCTATAAATCCGGCGCCGCCTGTGACCAGATATCTCATTTTATTCTCCATTTTAATTCAAGATTCCGGGTTTAAAATCAGGATTGGAAACTGCCGGCAATCGTTAACCCGCGAATTTTAATCTTAAATCCTGCTTCCGATGATTTTAAACCCTAAATATTTTTACACAAAACTCTTCTTAAACTCAGCTATCGCGTCCACAATCCTGCACTCAAGCTCGGCGTCCAGCTGTTTTTTAGCAGCGATGTCGGCCAGAAGGTTCGCGTACCTATCTTTCACAAACCTTAAGAGGTCGGCTTCGAATTTTTTAATCTTGGGCAGCTCAATATCATCAAGATGCCCGCGGGTGCCGGCGAAGAACGCAAGCACCTGCTCTTCCACTGGCATAGGCTTGAACTGCTCCTGCTTCAGCAGCTCCACCAGTCGTTCGCCGCGCTTGAGCTGGTCCATGCTGGACTTGTCCAGGTCGGAACCGAACTGCGCGAAAGCAGCTAGTTCGTTGTACTGCGCCAGGTCCGACCGGAGCCTGCCGGCCACCTGCCGCATAGCCCTGATCTGAGCCGAACTTCCCACGCGCGATACCGAGATGCCGACATTCACCGCCGGCCTGATGCCGGAATGGAAAAGAGACGGCTCAAGGTAGATCTGCCCGTCGGTAATAGAAATAACATTGGTGGGGATGTAAGCTGTGACATCATTGGCCTGCGTTTCGATTATCGGCAGGGCGGTTATGGAACCGCCGCCGTTCTTATCGGAAAGTTTGCAGGCGCGTTCAAGCAGTCTTGAATGCAGATAGAACACGTCGCCGGGGTAGGCCTCGCGGCCGGGCGGGCGGCGCAGCAGCAGCGACATTTGGCGGTAAGACTGGGCGTGTTTTGAAAGGTCGTCGTAGATTATAAGGGCGTGCTTTCCTTCCCAGAGAAAGCCCTCGGCTATGGCGCAGCCTGAATACGGCGCGAGATAAAGGAGCGAAGCCGGCTGGGAGGCGGTGGCTGAAACTATTATGGAATACTCCATGGCGCCGTGCTCTTCCAGAGTTTTGGCCACCCGGGCAACCGTGGATTCTTTCTGCCCGATAGCAACATAAATGCAGATGGGGCGCCTGTCAGCCGGCTCTTTTTTCTGGTTTATTATGGTGTCTATAGCTATGGCCGTCTTGCCGGTCTGCCTGTCGCCGATTATAAGTTCGCGCTGACCGCGGCCTATGGGGATCATGCCGTCCACGGCCTTTATGCCGGTCTGCAGCGCTTCCCTGACCGGAGCGCGCTCCAGCACGCCGGGAGCGATTACCTCCACCGGGCGCCTCTTCTTTGCGTTCAACGGCCCTTTGCCGTCTATAGGATTTCCGAGAGGATCCACAACTCTGCCTATGAGCTCCGGCCCCACGGGTATATCCACCACGCGGTTGGTCCGCTTAACGCGGTCGCCTTCCCGTATCAGAGAATCGCCGCCCATGATCACCACGCCGACATTCTCGCGCTCGATATTGAGCACCATGCCGGAAACGCCACCCTCAAATTCCACCAGCTCTCCGATTACGGCGTTATTCAGGCCATAAACGCGTGCGATCCCGTCGCCGATCTGCAGCACTTGACCGGTCTCGGAAAGCTCGGCTTCCGGCACGAATTTTTCTATCCTGCTCTTAATTATCTGAGTGATCTCTTCTGGTCTTATCATGGTTTCCTCTCAAAAAAACGTATGCGGCTAAATTTTATGCGGCAAGCATTAAACGCTGATTTTTTAATTCTTTAACTCTTCACCTTTTACGTCTTAATTCTGGTGCCGCTGGCCATCAATATTTTAAAATGCTGTTCTTCAGTTTTTTAAGCCTTCCCTTCACCGTGGCGTCTATCAGCAGGTCCCCCATCCGTATCTCCATCCCGCCTATAACGCTCTCAGAAGCCACCTGGGTGACCCGGGCTTTTTTGCCGGAAGCGGAGGACAGTATCCTCGCGATATGACGCAGCTCTTCTTCGCTCAGCGGATGACGGGAGGCGACTTCGGCCAGCGCGATGCCGGCATAATCGTTATAAAACTTAACGCAGTCCTCCAGAACAGCATCCAGCAGATAAAATCTGTTCTCTCTGATCAGCAGACCCACCAGCGCCGCGGCCCGCGAGGTTATCACATCCTTGGAAAGCAGCCTGGTCAGAATTTCATTTTTATCGTCATAGCCTACCAGGGGGTGCAGGAACAGGCGCACGAATTGGCCGGCGGCGCTCCGAACTTTTTCCAGCTCCGCTATCCTGAGCGCGGCCGAGGCTTCCCCATGCTTGTCAAAAGCGGCGCCGTCCAAACCCATATAGGCCCTGGCATACCGCTTTGATAGTGTTTTATCCGCGGCTTTCATTTTTTATTTCCCCAGTTTATACCTGGCATCACCGCTTTCAAGTTCCTTCAGAAAATGGTTCACCAGCTCTCTATCGGCCTTCTGATCTATGGTTTTCTGAAGAACCCTCTCCGCCGCGAGGAGCGCCAGCTCGGCAACCTTGTCTTTCAGCTCCCGCACCATCGCGTTTTTCTGGGATTCAAGCTCCGTTTTGGCCGTCTCAATAAGCAGGGCTGCGCTTTTCCGGGCGTCCTCTATTATCAGGTCCCGCTCCCGGACGCCGGACGCGCGGGCCTCGTTCAGTCGGGCCTCGATCTCTATTTTAAGCGCAGCCATACCGGCTTCCAGCCCTTCTTTTATTTTTTCGGCCTCAAGCCTGGCTTTCTCGGCGGCTTCCCGATCATGGCGTATGCCGTGTTCCCGTTCTTCAACGGCTTTCATAAGCGGCTTCCAGGCCGTCTTTGAGAGGATAAGGACCAATAGAATAAAGATGAAGATGGTCCAGAACATCAGGCCGAATTCAGGCCTTATCAATGCTTCCATGGTAAGCTCCGGTGCGTAGTGTATGGTGGTGAGCGGTGAGCGTGTGAATAATAATCCACTAGCTACTGATCACTAACCGCTGATTATTTATGCGCTTGAATCTGGGCTGGCGCAACTACGGGCGCGCCGGCGGCCGCTTCTTGTTTTGGCATGCCGAAGTTCATTAAAGCCAGGAGACAGATGACCAGTGCGAAGAAAGCGAGGCCTTCGATGAGCGCTGCCGCGATGATCATTGTAGTCCTTATTGCTCCGCCCGCTTCCGGCTGGCGTGCCGTGCCTTCAACAGCGCTGGCGGCCATCTTACCTATACCGAGACCGGCGCCTATAAGCGTAAGGCCGGCGCCCACGCCCGCGCCGATGTAACCGAGTCCTAAAAACATCATATCATTCATATTATTCCTCCGTTATTATCAACATCTTAGATTTTACTGCCATAAGCCATAAGCCGTATGCCATAAGCTCTGGGCGTATGGCGCAGCCTGCCTTCTTAAAGGCCGGCTGTTAATGCGGGTGCATGGCGGCGCCGGTGAAAATCGCCGTCAAAAAAGTGAAAATGTACGCCTGCAGAAAAGCGACGAACAGTTCCAATAGCATGACAAACAGCACCATAAGCACCGCTATCGGCGCGGTGACTCCCAGACCAAGCGCCGTATTCAGCCCGCCGAAAATAAAGATGAGACTTATGAGGGATAGAACAACTATATGGCCCCCTATCATATTGGCGAATAACCTGACGCAGAGCGCGAAAGTCTTGGTAAGCATCCCCAGAAGTTCCATCGGAAAAAGCAGGGGGTAAAGCCAGAACGGCACGCCTTTAGGCACAAGGTGGCTGAAATAACCCACGACGCCCTGCTCCCTCATGCCCGACAGATTAAGAAGTACAAACGTGGTGAGCGCCAAGCCGCCCGTAACCGCCAGATTTCCCGTAGCGGTAGCCCCATAAGGCACCAGCCCTGCAAGATTCATGGCGAGTATAAAAAAAAACAGAGTGGAAAAATAAGGCAGATAGGCGGCGGTCTTATGCCCGAGATTAGGGCCGACAACCTCATCCCTCAGGAAAAGAACTATTATCTCTATCATTGCTCTGAAGGGCGCGAGCGCCGGACTTTTGCTTGAGATCAGGGCTGGCAGCCCGATCAGCAGAACGAGGGCCACAATAAACATCATCAGCACATGCTTAGAAAAAGGAAGCGTCAGCGGTCCCAGGCTGAAAAAGGTCCAGATATGGTCCAGGATATGATGTTCAAGTATCGCTTTTAGTTCCATTTTTTTTCAACGGGACCGCTTCAAAAATGAACTGCGTTAAAATAAGAACACCGGAGAATGTCAGTAAAATTATATACTTTTTATCCCTTAAAAGCCACACAGCACCGACGAGAAAAAAAAGCCGCCACAAGAATCCGCCCACGAACGCCGCGTAAAAGACCTTATCCGCCTTATCCACCGCTTTCTTAAGAGCTGCCCGGGAAAGCCCTCCGTTCAACAGCCCGAAGGCCGCGCCCCAGGCGGCTGCCGACCAGGCGCAGTCCATCATGGCTGCCCGCCCGCGTCTTTCTTCCCACTTCTAAAGTCTTTTTCCTTCGGCAGTTCGCGGAGGACCAGGTAAAAACCGGCGGCAAGCCCCCCGGCCGCTCCCGCCAGCATAAGCCAGGGAGCCGAGCCGAACTTCTGGTCAAGCCGGTAGCCCGCCCAGAAACCCAGGCCAACGCCGGCAGCCAGCTCCAGCCCGATCTGGACATATTTATAATAGCTTGTGTCTTCGCCGTTTGTCACAACGAAGATTCTACTAATTTTAAAGGCGCCCAACCGGGGGAGCGGGATTCAAATCCTCTGTTAGGTAAGTGTAAAATTAAGGCAGATGTAATATTGGAGCGGCTGGCGGGGGAGCTGGGTTAGCAAAACCCTCCGGACGCCGAGACTTGCATAGCGGCGAGGCGGGGTGGAGCCCTGCGACACTGGGCTCGCACGGGAAGTGCGGTCACGGTGTGGCCGACACTGGTTTTGCGTTCCAGTCCCCCGACAGGCTCAGCGAACCCTGTCAAGCAAAATGCAATTGAAGAACAAGTCGCTTTCACCAATTGGGTGAAATAGGGAGCGGGATCGCGCGCGTGTATTATTCCTGTTCAAAAATGTTAGAATCAGTTTTATGGAAGCGAGCCTTGAGAAAAGAATACTTATCGTTGACACTGACGCCGCTCATGCCGACGAACTCATCGTCTTCCTGCGAGGCAAGGGCTATGAAGTGCAAAGCGCCGCCGCCTACCAGGACGCGCTGAACGCCGTCCAGAACTGGAAGCCGCACCTTGTTATTCTTAACATCCTCATCGAATCTTTCAACCCCCTTGATTTCCTGACCGAGGTGAAGAAAAACCCCTTTACGGAGCAGCAGAAAATAATCGTCTTCTCCAAAACGCCGGAGGTTGACATCGTCACCGGCCCGTCTCCAAGAGTTAAAGGCTACCTGACCAAACCCCTGGATTTTGAGGTTTTAAAATCCGCGCTCCTGGGCTTAGCCCCCAAACCGGACAAAGAACATCCGGTGACGGTTCTTATCGCAGACGACGACGAGGACTTCTCCGACCTGCTGAAAATGTTCCTTGAGTCCAACAATTACAAACCTATTGTGGTGACCGACCCCCTGCAGGTACTGCCCCGCTTAAAAGCTGAGAAGCCCAATGTGCTCCTGCTTGACATAATGATGCCGAAAAAAGACGGCTTCCAGATCATGTCTGAAATGCAGGATGAGGCGGAAACAGCCAACATCCCTATCCTCGTGCTCAGTGCACTTCGCTTCAATAATTTTCAGGAGCGCGGCATACTCACCGGCCTGCCGGAAATTATTGCAAAAGAACTCCCCGGCGACCTGCTGCTCAGCATAATAGACAGGGAGATCGGCGGCGGCCATTCTCCCGAAATAGCGCAAGCGTTAAAAGAGCAGAAACCGAGGGTCCTGATCGCGGACGATCAGACGGAACTGCTTATGCTGATGAAAGAGACCGTTGAAGCGGCGGGGTTCGAAGTTTTCATCGCCAGCGACGGGGCTGAGGCGCTGCAGGTCATTTTCGAGACTCATCCCGACATCGCGGTGCTGGACTACAACATGCCCATCAAGGACGGCCTGAGCGTGGCGCAGGACCTGAAAGACAGCCCGCTTTTCGCACACATACCAATAATAATCTGCACCGCTTACAGCGAGAAAGCCACCAAGATGAAGGGGCTGAGCATGGGTATCGACGATTACCTCATCAAACCGGTGGACACCGATGAACTTATCGCCCGCATCCGCATGATACTCAAACGCAACAAGCTGGTGCTGGACACAAATCCTCTCTCGAAGCTGCCCGGCAACCCGTCCATACAGGCCAGGGTTGAGCGCGAATTACAGAAAGGCGGAAGCTTCGCAGTACTTTATCTTGACCTTAATAATTTCAAGGCCTACAACGATATCTATGGTTTTGAATCCGGGGACCGCGTGATAAAAGCCACGGCTAATCTGCTGGTCAAGCTCACGATCCATAACGAGGCCTCAAAAGATTTTATCGGGCACATCGGCGGCGACGACTTTATAATAGTCACTGATTTCGAGAAGGCTGAGGAGCTGGCGGGCCGAGTCGTGGCGGCTTTTGACGAGATATCCCCCTCTTTCTACGGCAAGGAAGACCGCGCGCGTGGACATATCATTTCAACAGACCGGCAGGGCAATATCAAAAAATTCCCTTTCCTTTCCATAGCCGTCGGCATCGTCCATAACAAGCTGCGCCCGCTGATCTCCTTCGCGCAGGTCAGCAATATCGGGTCTGAGCTTAAAAAAGCCGCCAAAGCTAGAGAGAAAAGCGCCTACATCCTGGACAAACGTAAAGATTAACCCCAAAAGCCCACAACAAGCGGCCCTTCCGCACACCTGGCCAGGTCGGGGTCCTGCCAGCCATGGGGCCCATCGGGCCTGCGCCGGCCCGGCGACTTCGCGCCGGTTCCTTCTCTGCCCGATCCGACCCATGGCTGTCACCCCTTCGCTTTTACCGCGCCGTACTTAAGATCCTTAAGGGAAACATCAATAAGCTGAAGATTATTAGACAGCCGTGGCCCTTCCGACCTATATCTTTAAGTCCAAATAGCGCGCCCCGGATGGGCCCTTCGCCTCTATTACCACTTCCGCCTTATTCCTATAATTTAGTCATACTGCGTCAGGGGCACAGCAGCATTTTGAGCAAATACAACTTACAAACAAATTAGGAGAATGGAATAAATGAAAAAACTATTAAGTATGGTTATAATAGTCACGGCGGCCGGCCTGGCTTGCGCGGGAGAAACTGAAACAGCGGCTCTGAATGCCGCCGACCTTACCGGGGTGAATCTTTCCGCCATGCGGACTATCGATGTCCCCGCGGCGCCTGCGGCTGTCAAAGTGACATCCTCCGCCGTACGGGAGAACAATATCCCGGCAGCGGTGAAGGGTACGCCCACCTATATTTGGGTACAAGACGTTAAAAAAGAGTATTTAAGGCTGTTCAATGAAGGCAATCTCCGGACCCTGCCCGTGGCTAAAATATCGGAACTTCCCGCCGATGCCAAGCAACAACTTAATGCGGACAATGCGCATTGGGCACCGGAGTATCCCTCCATCCCTTATAAAATGAAACTACAGGGAATGATCGCTTTTATTATCCATAACGAGAACGACAGAGGAATGTTCGTCGCGATATTCGACAATCGCGGAAACTATATCGCTGCCGGATTCCGCGATAACGGCGGAACATTTGCCTGGGACGATATTTAAGCCGTTAATTCAACCCGCGTAACACGCCGTTAGCGGAATTTAAAAAGAACAGAGCCGGCAGTCGATGAGACCGCCGGCTCTTCTTTTCGACGGCTATAGCGCCCTATTCCCTTTCCCGCCCAAAGACAGCTCTTTGCGGTACTGGGCGATGGAGCGCCGGGAGAGCTTCACCCCGTGCCTCTTCTCAAGCGCAATAAATTTTATTTATATCCGCTCGCGTTCATCCTTCCAAAAGATTTAAAAGCTGCCTCCCTCACGCCACCCCTTGCCCTACATATAATAATATTTTGCAGGTGTTATATCAGGTAAGAAGTGGTTGGAAGTAAATTATAATTCAGGGAATTTTGGGAACTAAGGACATCAAAATGGCGTGGGGTTACTTGGCTGATTCCAGCCGCCTGAGGATGATCCCAAGGTTACGGCTAGCCTGCTCATAACCGGGGTTAACCTTAAGCGCACTGCGGTAATATGGGACCGCTTCACCCAACCTGCCTTGTCGCACCAGGATGTTCGCAAGATTATTATAGGCCTCAACCAAGTCCGGCCGCGCCTGGAACGCCTGTTTATAATGCAGGATCGCCTCATCTAATTTGCCTTGCGCGGCCAGGATATTCGCCATATTGTAATGAGCCTCAGCCAGACCCGGCCGAGTCTCGAGCGCCAACTTATACTGCTCTACGGCCTCGCTGTATCTGCCCTGCGCGCCCAGCACTGCCGCAAGATTGTTGCGCGCCTTAAAATACTCCGGCTGCGCCGAAAGCGCCAATCCATAATGCAGGACTGCCGAGTCCAGCCGGCCCTGCCCGCTCAGGACCTGTGCCAGGTTATAATGCGCGTCGGCGTAATCCGGCTTAATTTTGAGAGCAAGGTTATACTCCCTGATTGCCTCTTCTTTTTTTCCTTGCGCGACCAGAATATTCGCAAAATTGTTATGGTCTATAGCTGCATAGGGAATGATGGCGAGCGTGTGCCTCCACAGGCTTCCCGAATTACGCCAGACTTGCGTATATCGCCAGGCAATCCCCCCCCAGCCCCGCCAGTAGAAGCACCCCGATGAGAACCGCTTCCTTCCGGATGCGGCCTCTTTCTTTGCGCCCCTCCCCGGCAGGCGATTCGGAACCATATTGCAAATTCATCGCGATAACGATGGCATATAGCAGAAAGCCAAGCGCCAGCAAAAGTTCCGCCGGCTCCTGATCGTTTAAAATTACAAAATAATTTATTTGAACGGCGGGCAAACGAAAATAAGCGTAGATCATGGCCACGGGCAGAAAAAAGAACATCAAATACCATCTGGGACTGAATAACAGCATCATGTTTTTCACGTCACGCCTCAACCTTCCGTCAGACGCGATACACCTTACCGGCATCCACCCGAAAGAGAACAGCGCCCCGGCTAAGATATAACACAAATGAAACCCGCTTTGGACCGATTGCAAATTGTGAATGTTAATTTCTTCCTGTATATTACGCTGCCGAAGCCACTCGGGAGTGTTTACTGAAAACAGCCTTTGCCCCCAGGATATTTCCTCCATACCTATAAACATCAAAAGAGCCGCGAATACCAGCAGGCTGAAACCATTCAGCAGGCGGCCCTGCTTAAGGCAACCCGCTCCGGCAAAGAAGGCAACCAGCGACGCGAGGAAGTATGCGGCAAACTGCGTATTTTCTACGAAAGAATCCTCCTGTATAATGCTCATATATACAGCGTTCCATTCGATTTTTACCAGCAGAAACCCCATGATCAGCAAAATTGGGAAATAAAACGCCGCAAGCTTGATCCTTGGGCTTTCCCGGTATAGCCAGACTATTATTTTCTTGCAGATTTCACTCATAGTATTAGTCGGTTTTCTTTGTGATAAAGACTTTTGCCTGTTCTGTTGATATTTTTGCTTTAGGACGCGCCGCAGGCGTTTCCCCATTCAGAGCCATGCGCCCTCTTTCCCAATTATAGTGTTTTTTTATTTCGAAAACATCTCTTTCAGTTCGTCGCGATCCTTTAAAATAATAAAAACGCCGACCTCTTTCGAAGCCGGCGCTTATATTATTTGAAACTGCTTATTTCGCGTGCTTGCCGATGAATTTGGCAATTTCGAACATGCTGACCTGTTTCTTACCACCGAAGACCGCGGTGAGTTTGACGTCGCCGTTGATCATTCTTTTGTTTTTCTTATCCTGAAGGTTATTCTTCTTGATATAGGCCCAGATTTTCTTCACTATCTCGGTCCGGGGAATCGGCTTCGCGCCAATAACTTCGGCAAGAATCGCGTCGGGGGTGATGGGGGCCATGAACTTCGAGTTTGTTTTAGCTGCGGGCATGTGTACTTCCTCCTATGGGTTTCTGACTACTTTAAGAGATATTACCTTATTTTCCATTATGTTTGTCAATGAAATTCTTTTTTCTCCGACGAAAGCCGTCAGACCTTGGGGCCGGCTTTCACTATATTCTCATTGGAGACGCCGAATTTTTTAAAGTTTTTTGAGAAGAGTCCGGCCAGCTCCGCGCATTTGGCGTCATAGTCGGCGGGGCTCTTCCACGCCGAGCGCGGCGCCATTATCTCGGCGGGCACTCCGGGGCAGGACGCCGGGATGTCAAAACCGAAGACAGGGTCCTTTATAAATTTAACGGACGCCAGCGCGCCGCTAAGCGCGCCGTTCAGCAGTGCGCGGGTATGCTGTATGCTTATGCGCCGGCCCACTCCGTAAGGGCCGCCGGCCAGGCCCGTGTTTATAAGCCAGCAGTTGACCTTATGCCCGCGCATCTTTTTTTCCAGGAGCTCGGCGTACACCGAGGGGTGATGGCTCATGAACGGGGCGCCAAAGCAGGCGCTGAATGTCGCCTTAGGCTCCTTTACGCCCATCTCAGTGTTCGCCACCTTGGCGGTGTAGCCGGAAATAAAATGATACATCGCCTGCTCATAGGAAAGTTTTGATATGGGCGGCAGCACGCCGAAGGCGTCGTAAGTCAGCATAACGATATTTTTCGGATGCGGAAAGAATTCTCCGCGCACGGCGTTATTTATGTAGTCAAGCGGGTACCCGGCGCGCGTGTTCTCGGTGAGGGAGCCGTCGTCCAGATTTAATTCTCTCGTGCAGGGGTCATAAACAACATTTTCAAGCACGGTGCCGAACCGCCGCGTGCACTCGTAAATCTGCGGCTCGGCTTTCTGCGACAGGTTTATAACCTTAGCGTAACAGCCGCCTTCGAAATTAAAAATGCCGTCCTCGGTCCAGCCGTGCTCGTCATCCCCGATAAGGCGGCGTTCAGGGTCGGACGAGAGCGTGGTCTTACCGGTGCCTGACAGACCGAAAAAAATGGCGGTATCACCGCTCTTCCCCAGATTGGCCGAGCAATGCATGGGCATGACGCCTTTCAGCGGCAGCAGGTAATTCATCACCGTGAAAACGGATTTCTTTATCTCGCCGGCATAGGCCGTCCCGCCTATGATCACGACTTTTTTTTCAAAATTGACCAGGATGAAGGTGGCGCTTCTGGTTCCGTCCGCGGCAGGGTCAGCCTTGCAGCCGGGGGCGCAGATAACTGTAAATTGCGGCTCGTGCGCCTGCAGGGCCGCGGCGCAGTCCGGGCCCAGGAACATATGACTCGCAAACAGGTTGTGCCAGGCGTATTCGGTGATGACGCGCACGGGCAGGCGGCACGCGAGGTCGGAGCCGGCGTAGCAGTCCCGCACATAAACGTCGCGATCTTTGAAATGGCCGGTTATTTTCTCATACAGTCTGTCGAATTTCCCGGCTTCAAAAGGCACATTGTAGTCGCCCCACCAGATATGCGAGGCGCTGGGCTCCTGCTTCACTATAAATTTATCCTGCGCGGCGCGGGCGGTATGGACGCCTGTGCGCGTGATTACGGGGCCGTTATAGGCTATCACGCCTTCGCCTTTTGAGATTATGTGTTCGTAAATGGCGGGCGCGGACAGATTACGGTGTATCTTGCCGGAGGTTTTAATGCCTATCTTTTCAAGAGCTTGGCCGATATACCCAAAGTCAGTTGATATTGTGTCAGACATAAAAAGTCTCCTTAAATTAGCGCGGCAGTACGACAGCAAGAAAGTACGATAGAAAGAAAGAGGAAAAAGACGGTTTTTAAAAAGTATTTTAAAACTACTCCGCGGTTTTACTGCCGCTCTGCCGCACTGTCTTGCTGCCGCGCTGTCCTGCTGTCACGCGTCTAATATTTTTCTGATCCGGGAAAGGCCTTCCACGATATCTTTCTCGCTGCCGCAGTAGCTGAGGCGCAGGTGGCCATCCAGTCCGAATTCTTTTCCGGGCACGGTAACGACCATAGCTTTATCCAGCAGGAGTTTTGAAAGCTTTTCTGAATCCGGTTCATAGGCGCTGAAATCGGGGAAGCTGTAAAATGTGCCCTGTGGAATATGGATCTTCACTTTCTTGAACTTTTTAAGTTCCGATATCAGCAAATCCCGCTTTTTTTCCAGCTGAACGCGGAGATCTTCCACGAAAGAGCCCTGCTCGGCCATGGCGCCGGCGGCAGCCGCCTGGCTTAAAGCCGAGGGGCATGAGGTGATCTGGGCCTGTATCTTGACCATAGCCTGGGTTATAGCCTCGCTCGCCACGCTCCAGCCGATGCGGTATCCCGTCATGGAATACATTTTTGAAACGCCGTTGATGGAAACGATAATAGACTCGTTGAGTGGCCGCTTTGACAGCGCGAAAGCGTTGGGCGCGGACGCGCCGCCGAACACCAGGCGGTTATAGATATCATCCATCATAAGATAGACGCCGCGATATTCGCAGATCTCCACAAGTTCCCGCACGAGCTCTTCAGGGTAGATCATGCCGGAAGGGTTATTAGGGCTATTGAGCATCACCGCGCGGGTATTGGAGGTGATATGGCGGTCCATCTCCTGTATATCCGGCAGGAGTTGGCCGGGTTTGGGGCGGACGACCACAGGGGTGCCGTAAACCATTTTCACCATTTCCGGATAGCTGACCCAGTAAGGCGCGGGAAAAACGACCTCGGAGCCGGGATCAACCACGGCCATAAGGAAATTATAAATGGCCTGCTTAGCCCCGCCGGAGACCACAATGTTTTTGGCGGAGGGCTTTAAGCCGTAATGTTTTTCTGTGTAGGAGGAGATTTCTGATTTGAGCTCGGGGATGCCGCTGGTGGCGGTGTAGCGGATGTATCTGGTGTCCAACTTTTTCAGTGAAGCGTCGTAGGCGCCCTGGGGTATCTTTTCTTCGGGCTCCCCGCCGCCCAGATGCACAACGGGTTTGCCCTCGGCCTTAAGGGTGCCGGCGAGTTCGTTCAATTTCAGCGTTGCGGACTGACCCACCGACATCGCTAAACGGCTAAGGTGCATAGGCTTATGATTAGTGATTAGTGATTAGTGGTTAGTGAATAGCCACGGAAATTTCCGCCAGCCACTCGTTTACCACTGCGCTAAAAATATTTAAGGCGCGGGTGGGAATCCTTCTCTTCCGCTCCCTCCCGGTCTCTCCCTCGAAGCCGGCCGCCCTCTCTTCATCGTCCACCGGACGCGCTTCGGGTCGGCTTCGATTCCCTCAAATTTTAAAAGGCGCGGGTGGGAATCGAACCCACGAATAGAAGTTTTGCAGACTTCCGCCTTACCACTTGGCCACCGCGCCGTTAAATACATCTTATCAAACTTTCTCCGGGATTCTCAATAATGATAATGACTAACTGCGACATGAGGCTGAAACACCAGTATGACTCCAGTCTGACACAAAAGTAGGATTTTTGGGGGTAGTAACCGGGTCAGGACAATAGCCCGAAATAAAGTGACACACAACTTAATTAGCAGTTGTTGAGTTGTGTGTCACTTTATTTCATCGGCTCTTCAGCGCTATTGCGCGCGCCTCAGGCTCTTCAAAACAACTTCCGCCGCGAAACTGTGAGTAAGCGTGTAGATGTGCAGCCCCGGGGCACCGCCCCGCAAAAGATCGGCGGCCTGCGTTAAGACATAATTCGCGCTGAAATTTAACAACCCGTTCCTGTTTCCGCTCCAACGCTCAATACCACGCTGTAGCGGTTTCGGTATAGCAACTTCCATATTCCGCCCCGCCCCATCCAGATATACATGTATGGGCAACAAACCAGGCAGTATGGGCACATTTATGCCCGCGGCGGCTGTCTTTTCAAGGAATCTGAAGTAGCTGGAGTTATCAAAAAAATACTGTGTGACCAGGTATTCGGCTCCGGCGTCCACTTTTTCCTTAAGATGGTCAATATCACTTTCCAGCGTCGGCGCCTCGGGATGCTTTTCAGGATAACAGGCTCCCCCCAGGCAGAACCCGCCTGTTTTTTTAACTTCCTCAATAAGCCGGGAGGCGTGCTGCCAGTCGCGCCCGGGGACTGGACTTTTCAGTTTACTCATATCCCCCCTAAGCGCTAAGATATTTTTGACGCCGATACTCTTCAACCGGACGCAGATCCCGGCTATTTCACCGCGGCTATGTTTTGCGCAGGTTAAGCACGCCACTAACTCCCCGCCCGCGGCAACTTTAAGTCTTTTAATAATAGAAACCGCTTTCCCGAACTCCGCGCCTGCAATATCGGTTGTAAAAACAAAATCCGGGGAGAAAGCTTTCAATTTTTTAGCGTTGCAAAAAAGCGCTTCCCTCCGTTCCCGTATATCCGGGTGATAAAACTCAACCGAAAAGACCTTCCCGCCGGCTTTAAGCCGCCCGGCGACAGTCAGGGGTTCAACCGATTTAACATCTTTACTGTTTACTTCGTGTGTGTTTTTCATATATCCTCCTGGTAATCCAATAAGTTGGGGTTAATATTTTATCTGCGTTCATCAGCAACGCTGCCGGGCCAATTCACGCTAACCCACCAATTCATATAGCACTTCCATTTAATGAGATTTTGGAAACGCCTCAACGCCGCAAAAGCCTTCCGCTTATCCTCCCCCTCCAGTTTCTCTATCGCGTTAAAAACGCTTTCGAAATCAGCGTCCAGTCCCGTCTTAAAAATAAGTCCGGCAGGCGTCAGGCGCGCAACACATTCCGGCATGGGACGGGTTCCGATTTCTCCGGCTTTACAATATAAAAGGCGGTGCGTTATCCGATGAAGTTGTTTAGGGAGTTTTTTAAGCCGCAGTACGGCGCTTTCCCTTAGGGCGTCCGCCACTCCGGAGCTATATCCCGCTTCAACCCCTCCTCCTAACGCATTCTGATCCTTAAAAGTATCGCGCGCGAAGGCGGCGAAATAATCCTTCCGGTTCCGCCTCAGGAATCCGTCGGCTATTTTGACAAACTCATCGCACAGATTCTCAAACATAACGCCAGCCGCGAAGTAAGGGGTAGAGCGTCCGCTGGAATGAGTTCTGGTTTTAGCGAACGCGGCCAGACAGCCGATAAAGAAGTTGTCGGCATCCTCAAAGTTTTCCGGCCGGGCGGCCGCCAGCGAACGACCATGCGCCTTCAGGAAGTCGTAGGCCGGGTTGTCCCTTATAAGCTTCCCTGTTATTTCAACAGCCGCCTCCGGCCGCGCGCCCGCGCTTTCAGCTTCAGCTCTTTCCAATTTTCTGCTGATTTTCTGCTCCGCTTTCTCCGACTTGATAAACGCGAGCAACTTCTTTCTGAAGTTCCGCCTGATAGCCCCGGCGCTTTCGGGCCGGTTAATACGCGGCACCACAAAAAAACCTTCAAAACATCCCTGGAAGGACCTCAGTTCAAGACCGACCTGAATCGCGCCCCCAACCATACTTATCGCCTCCTGCCATACTTCCGCGGGGAAATCACAACCGATAAGCTGCTTTTTCAGTGTCCGGCGGTTGAAGATATTACGCGCCGGTTTTTCATTCTCCGGATAGATCAAACTGATAAGTTTTTCAATCAGCATGTAATTCTCACTGCTTATTCCGTATTTGTTTTTCATATAGCCTCCCATTATTTTTACTGCCTCCTTCCGCTTTCACCACCTGCAAACAACCGTATTCGCTACCTGGTAACACAACCATTTCTAAATCAGAATCATGCAGATATCCTCCTCAACCGGGTATAAGACAGCCCGGCGCGCCGCAACTCTTCTGTACTGCCGCCGCGAGTGACCAGGACATGCAGCCGCGTGCCTGCGATCCTGGCGACCAGCCGGGGGTCAAGGGTTTCAATATGACCATCGCTCACTATCACGGCGGCCGCGGGTCTGGTCTTCGCGATGTGTTCCAGAACGCAAGTCATGTTCGTTCCGCCCGTGCTTCGCGCTTTAAGCTGCCCCTGCTCTATCACAGCCGGGGCGACCCCGTCACTGAAGGCCCAGAACGGGCGGCGAATGTAGCATAACAGCCTGCCAAGAAGCGCGATCAATGTCGGCATTTCAGCGCACATAGAACCTGAAACATCCAGATACACCTGAGCCGTGCCTTCACGCTTTGGCTGCTGCGTGTTCCATTCGGCATCAGGCAGAAACGGCGCCCACAGAGCGCGCATAAATGCCCTGCGGTCTTTGGGCGAAAGCACGGGGATATGGGCCGCCGCTTCCTCAAGGCGCCTGGCGCGCGAATGCCTATCCGGCGATAGGTGCCGCTTAAGGATCTCAAGCGTCTTCCTCTCCCAGTTGCGCATTGGGTCGTTGTGCGCGGTGAGCAGCGTCTCATAGGGGTTAGCCCCGACACCGCGGCTTTTGGGGCTATGCCAGATTCCCGAACCATCCATTTGCCTGAGCGCCTCTTCAAGCGCGTCGCGCAATCCCTCCGGCAGCGGTTTCCCAATATTTTCATGATCGCCGAGCAGATTATCAAGCCCCTCTGGCAGCCCGGTCTTAAGTTTGAATAAGCCGGACCCGGCGTCGTCCTCTAGCCCATCGGCACCGCCGATATTTTTCATATCCACAATAAGCGCCTCAATATCATCGACGACAAGGCGGCCCTTATAGAGCGCGTCCCACGTATGCACCCATTGCGGCAGACCAAAACGCTGGTCAGATTGCTGTCTCGCGTACGAGGCGCGCTCTTGCGCGTTCATTGGGCGCAGCAGCTTTGTAAGATCCTGCGCTTCCGCGTAATAGTTCGACATCATAGAAGAATAAGCGGCGCCGTACTGGCGGTGAATAATAGCGTTGATTACGGCGTCAAACGCCATATGCTTCGCCGCGCTAAAGGCGCCCCTGGTTTCCGTGTGGCGAAGAAGCACATGCAGGAATTCATGGCAGATGACGGCCTTAACCTGCTGGTCGTCCCGACAATACTTTTTCAGGAATTCCAGGCTGACTAAAAGCCGCGGATGGCTCTCACAAGTAACGGCAAGCGTAGGAATGCCGGCAGTGACGACGATATCCAGGATCTTTAGTACCGCCCTTATAGCGAAGGGATTCTCGTCAATCAGCTCTATGACGATCTCACGGAAGCGTTTTTCATTTATATCGTTCATAAGTAGAACCCCGCCGGGTCAAAAAGTTCAAGGGCGCGCGTAAGGCTGACGGTTGTCCAGAGCACTGGGCGCGCGGGGTCAAAGATCTGGCTTGTGCAAAGCCCCAGCAGCAGGGCCTGCTCAAGAACTTTATCCCGATCGGCGGTCTTTACCCTGAGGTAGACGCCGCGTATGATTTTTCCAGCCGGTCTGCATATAAGCCGCCCTGCCGGCAGGCTGAACGCGCCGCGCAGTTGTTCCGGGCTGCTGTATCCCTTTCCCGCCAGAATCCCGTTAATAACGGTGACCGGATCTTCACCGGCGGCAAAACCAAGACACAGGCGGGTAACAAGCCGACAGCGCGGGACACCGTCGCTTTTACCCAGAATGGACGAGTGAATCTTTTGCTTACGCCACTTACGCCCCTGACCGCCCACATTCTGAAGGACATCCCAATACGCGCTCATATCAGACCTCGCTGCGTCAGGATTTCCACACATTGGTTTATCTCAATTTCCAATCCTTCCGGATCGGCCACCGTGTATTTTTGCGCCAGGCAGCCGTTAAAAAACTGCTTGGCGCGTTCCGCGCGCCCGCCCTCCAAATTATTTAGGACTGCCGCGTAGCGGACGAAGTCAGGGTGCTTCGTTTGTTTTCCCTGCGTCGCCGCCGCCACAAACGCCTGTTTCAGAGTCATAGTTGATTTTCGCTCCTGCCAGACAATATCTCCTTTAGCGGTAAGAAATGGCGCAGCCGCCTTGCCGAGGTCGTTTACCCCCTCGGCGCCGATAGGCAGCTTTCCCGCGACAGCGGCGGGATAGGTGACAAAAGCAAAGGCGGCTGCGCGTTCCGGCGCCTCCGAGGCCAGCAGCTCGGCCACAGCCTGGGTGCCGCTATCCGGGGAATCGCACTTTTCCACAAGTATAGCCAGCTTGCGCGCCAGATTTTTCTCGGCCATAAAAGAATGCAGCCAGATACCGGGAGAGTCCGGCTGGGCGCTGGCCCAGGCTACCCTGTGCGCCGCCGCCACTGTTTCGCGCTTTATCGCAACGCCCCAGCACTGGTGCGGTAAGCTGGCTTGCAGGATACTGCGGAAGATGGACTCTGATTGATTGCACACCGCGATGGTCGCAGCGAATAAACTTCTTGTCATCAGGGTTGAGCGGCGCGGGGAAAGCCGCGCGCCACCAGCGCTTAGCGCCGTGATGGCGGCTTCGACATAGGTTGAAATTATCGGCGGGCAACTTTCCAACCGCGACAAAAACTCTTTGCGCCAGAGCGCCACCTCATCGCGGAGGCGGCCGCCATCATTGGCCACCCGGCCCTCACCGGCAGGCGCCGCGATGAGCAGGCGCTCTTCCTTAGTAAGCTCATTCCAATCCGCCGCCTGCACAAAAAGAGAAAACCGGTCGGCGAGTGCCGGGTCCAGCGCCTCAGAACCTGCATAATCCTCAATGCTTCCCTGATCTGACGAGCAGGGGTTCATGGCCGCCCAGCGGAAGCGCAGTTTTGTCAAAGGGATTCCCTGAATCCGCCGCTCATGGATCAGCGAGAAGAGCCGATTCTGATGCTCGGGCTTGCAGCGGCTGATCTCGTCGATCAGTACGGACTGGGCGCCCCACACGGTGGCCGGCGTTTCCAGGAATTTGACGCCGGCATTGTCTTTATCCGGGTACGGAAATCCGACAAGGTCGTCAAAAGAAATGAGGCTCGCGTTGTAATGGCGGTGATTAAGGCCCAGCGCCTCCGATAGCGTGTTCAGCAGATAGGTCTTGCCTGTTCCCGACGGGCCTATCAACAGCAGCGGATCTTCAGTGATCAGCGCCGCCAATATCACCGGCTCGGAGCGGTCAAAGCCGTAAACACCGAGCCCGGCCAGCCGGGAGAGCTTTGGCGGAGCTGTCGGCTCACCAATAATTGTTTTTTTATTTGCAGTCAGTTCCGCGGTATTCTGTGAAGATAATATTTTTTTCATAGTTCCTCCTAAGGTCGGCTGTTCCACCTTACCGCCGTGCGGCGGCAGGTTGGCAAGGGTTTCAGACGGGCCGTTCCCCAACCTGAATCCTGCAGTTCACGATAGATTTCACTTAGGAAATCAGGGAACAGAGTTATTCTGCAGGATTCCCCGCATAGCGGGCTGAGGGCCCAGCGCTATGCGCGCCCGGCCCAAAGAGGTGTATGCCTCCCGAATGGGCGCCCGCTATGCGGACGGAAAGTTGCAGTTGCAACTTTCAAGCTAACCCTACTCTCTATGATCGTTATTTGTATTTCAAACGACGGCTAGTTAAGCGCCTCCTTTTTCAGGGCTTCCGCCTTATCGGTGTTTTCCCAGGCGAAGCCGTCGCGGCCGAAGTGTCCGTAGGCGGCGGTCCGCAGGTACACCGGCTTGCGCAGGTTCAGAGCGCTTATGATATCAACGGGCTTAAGCGGGAACAGCGCGCGGGCTATCTCAGTAAGCCGCTCGTCAGCCGCCCTGCCGGTGCCGTAAGTATTCACCAGGAAGGACACCGGCTCCGCGATACCTATGGCATAAGCGATCTGCACCAGACAGTTGCGCGCCAAGCCAGCGGCCACGATATTCTTTGCGATGTAGCGGGCCATATACGCCGCCGAACGGTCCACCTTTGTGGGGTCCTTGCCTGAGAAAGCCCCGCCGCCGTGCGGCGCCATGCCGCCATAGGTGTCCACCACTATCTTCCTGCCTGTAAGCCCGGTATCAGCCTGCGGCCCGCCTATGAGAAACGTTCCAGTCGGGTTTATGTGGAACTTCACCCCGCCCTTTATCCAGTCGCCCAGCACCGGCTTTATAACAGTCTCGATCAGTTCATCTTTGGACTCCCGTGTTATCTTCTCACCGGTCTTATCCAGTATTTTCTCAGTGTGCTGCGTGGAAAGCACGATGTCCGTAACGCCTACCGGGCGGCTGTCCCTGTATTCCACCGAAACCTGTGATTTGCCGTCCGGGCCAAGGTAATCCAACACATCCGTCTTGCGGACTTCGGAAAGGCGCTGCGCCAGTTTGTGCGCCAGGTATATGGGTAGCGGCATAAGCTCCGGCGTTTCATCGCAGGCGTAACCGAACATCATCCCCTGATCTCCCGCCCCGCCGGTGTTAACGCCCCGCGCTATATTTTTCGATTGCTTGTGTATGGCGCTTATTACCGCGCAGGACTTGGCGTCAAACCCATAGACCGACGAGTTGTAGCCTATATCGCTTATAACCTTGCGGGCCACGCTCTCGACATCAACATAGGTTTTGGTGGTTATTTCGCCGCCTATTACCACCAGGCCGTTTGTAACCATGGTTTCGCAGGCCACGCGGCCCAGCGGATCCTCTTTAAGTATCTCATCCAACACCGCGTCCGAGATCTGGTCGCAGACCTTATCCGGGTGGCCTTCCGTTACCGACTCCGAGGTGAACATGTAATTTCCTTTCAGCATAACAGCTCCTTTTCCGATGTTGGGCGGCTAAAAATAAACCGCTGCCAACTTGTATTTTGGTAGCGGTCTGATGCGCCGTAAAAAACCGGCGCGCCTATTTAGTTTATCAGACCGATCGGGCAAACAAGTTGGAATAAATATAGCCCTTTTAATTTTTGTTTAGTTTGTTTTTCTTTACATTCCTTTTAACCTTCCTTACCCCGGCTACTTCTGGCGCGCTTATCCGTATTATTCGCTCTCGCAGGATATTATGGACGCTCCGCCGAACGGCGCTTGCGCGAAGCCGACGCCCGCCTTTGACGGATTTTGATAGAAGCCGCGGTAGGTGCGGTTTATTATCGCCAGCAGCTCCGTTTTACCTATACCTTCCTTGCCGTTGGTCATCTTACTTATAACCGTCTGTTTAACCAGATTAGCGAGAAACGCGCCCACTATCTCCTTATGCTTAAGAAGCGCCAGCACATCTCCGTCCTCAAACAGAGTCACAATCTCCCGGTCCTTCGTGCACCGCTTCACCAGGTCAAGGTAGTTGTGCGGCTCAAGGGCGCCGACATCAATTATGTGGTCAAACCGCCCGGGCCGGCTGGCGGCCATATCTACCATACCTTTGTCATTAGTGGTGGCCAGCACAAACACATTATTCTGAACGAAGCCGTCCAGCTTCTGCAGGAAGGTTCCAAGGACATTTTTATTATACATCCGCTCCCTTTCACCTACCACCAGATCTATATCATCAATGCAGAGTATGGCCGGGCTGAAAATATTAGCGAAGGAGAAGAGCATATTAAGCCGGGCGTCACCTCCGCTGGCGAGAATGATTGTAGCTTTCCCTTCGCAGGCTTTTGCTATGGCCCGGACGATCTGGGTTTTGCCCGTGCCCGGAGGCCCTGACAGCAAATATCTGAGAGAGAGCTTTAATTCGTCATATCTGCCGGCGCACTCTATAAACTTGCGCAGTTCCTTAGACACGTTCTCCGGCAAATACACATCGCTTAAAGTCGCGCCTTCAATATTTTTAACGATTTCCACATTCAGGCATCCGGGGTCTTCGTCATCATGCGCATCTGGAGCCTCCAGGACGCGGAGTATTTTACCCCGGTACATGGAATTGCTTATTGCCGTATTAATTAAAAGGTCACGGAGCGTATCAGGCCTTTTAGCCTCGGCGGAGGTCCCGGCAACCACAATCTCATAAACAATACCCTGCATATCCTGGTTCATTCTTAACAGATTAACTGAATAATCGGCTCCGCCGTAGTTAACCTGCGCGTAAACATAGCTATCCTCTATTTGGACCAGTCCGCTTTCAACCTGAAAAGATATCCTCGGCTTTGAGATTACGGGATGGTTAATTGACGTCATGGCGTGAAAGGATTTAACTTTGACCTCGATATTAGCCAGGGTACCGGAATGAAGCGCGTAAAGATATGTTTTAAGGAAGTCAAACGCCCATCGGTTTAACTCTCTTAAGGAAACAAACTGCTCTATGCCGGAAGATGCCGGCGCGTCTTCAACATTTACCGGCCAGAATGGCCGAAACCGTCTTTTGGATCGTTTCATATATATACCTCTATATTTACCGTGATAGGGGCGGAAAAGGAAAACCCGCCGGCAACTTGTAGTTGAAAGCGGGTCTCAGCAATTATTTTCAGCTGTTCCGCTTTAGTCTTAGGTGACAAGTTGGATATTAAATACCTTGCCACCTGCTGCGTGGCAACTTCAGATTATGTTTTATAGACCAATAAAAAAACTCCTTTAGGTCGCAGTTTGGCTTTCGCCCAGGCCGGGCCAAGTTAAGTCTGTAAAGTCTCGCCTGTAACTAAATCCTAGCAAATATTTTTTTAAAAAGTCAATGCGTCGCTTCAACTCACGTAAAATGTTACCCAACATGGGGTTATCAACTCATCTAAAATGTTACCGAACGGTTTTGGGCTGTTACCCACCGCTCCGGAGGCATACAGATGACCCTTTCCGCCAAGAGGGAATACGTGATACAAATGCGAACTATCTATAAAAATGCGAACAGGAATAAAGAAAAGAGTCGGTTGATTGAGCAAGTCAGCCAGACGCTCGCCTGCCACAGGAAACACGCCATCCGGCTTATACGAAAGCCTGCACCGGAAATAATCAGTCGGCTCCGTGACCCTGTATATCCCAACCGGCTTGTACGAATTCTGGAAGAAGTCTGGATAGCCGCACAGCGGCCATGGTCGGTAAGGCTGAAAGCATTATTGCCTCTATGGTTGCCGCATATAAAGCAGCAATGGCCATTAAGTTCCATGGAGGAGCGCCTATTGCTGGCCATGAGCGCTGCCACCATGGACAGGCGGCTCGGCCCGTATAAAACCCGGCTAAAGCGCAAAGTATACGGCAAGACGAGGCCGGGGCGCTGGCTTA
>JBAXKK010000023.1:0-30212 GCA_037137395.1 Elusimicrobiota bacterium | reverse complement strand
CTCCCTTCCCTGCCAGCGCCTGAAAAGCGGTAATAAATAATATTTTTACATCGAAGCCGATAGAACGATTCTTTAGATAGTATTCATCAAAATCAACTTTAACCGGTATTGGCAGCTCGTCCCGGCCGTTCACCTGCGCCCAGCCGGTCAAACCGGGGGTAATCGTATGAACGCCGACGGAAGTCCTGAGCTTCACCAGATCATCCTGGTTAAACAGTGCCGGTCGGGGTCCCACAAAACTCATATCCCCCTTAATAATACTGAAAAGCTGCGGTAGCTCATCCAGACTGGATTTCCGTAAAAATCTCCCAACCGGCGTAATAAAACTATCAGGATCCGCCAGAAGATGCGTAGCCACGGCCGGGGTGTCCGTGCGCATGGTGCGAAACTTGGGCATTCTAAAAAGAGCATTACCTAACCCAACTCTGTCCGACCAATACAATACCTGCCCCCGCGAGGTCAGCTTAACAGCCAGCGCGACAATAATCATCGGCGCCCCGAGTATCAGCAGGGCGCAAACAGCTAAACCAATATCAAAAATTCTTTTCATATCGTAAATCGTCAATCGGAAATCGTCAATCGTAAATAGTAAACAATTCTGCTTATAGCCTAAAGCTTATCGCTTATGGCGGAGTTATTAGCCTAAAGCCTACAGCGTGGCGGCTCTGGTATACTGCTTAAATCTGTCATAAAATTTACCAAAATAATATTGCGTGCCCAGATTAACTCCGTTTTTGCGGCCAGCCCGGTATATTTCCATATTCTGCCGCAACATATTGGCAAAGCTCTTATTTGAAGCTCCCCCCAGCCTCATTTTAACCAGTATCTCAGGGATATAAGAGGATTTCAAACCTAAGCAATGCAGAAAACGCAGCATCAGTTCAAAATCGGCAGCCAGCGGGAAAGACAGGTCGAACACGCTATACCTCTCATAAACCTGGCGGCGCGCAAAAAAAGTGGGATGGGGAGGCACCCAGCCGGAAAGGAAACATCCGGGTTTGTAAGGGGAAGACTTCCAAACCCGCACTGGCTTCTCAATATTGACTGGCGACACATAGACCAGATCTCCATAGCAGACATCCACTTCAGGTTTCTCAAACACAGCCGCTACCCGGGCAAGAACATTATCGTCCGCGTAAAGATCGTCAGAATTTAAAATACCCACGATATCGCCAGTCGCCAAACCTATACCCTTATTCATAGCATCGTAAATCCCGGCATCAGGTTCGGACACTAACTTCGCCAAACGGTCGGAGAATGAACGCACCAATTGGACTGTACCGTCAGTAGAAGCCCCGTCCACAACAATATATTCAATATCCTTGTGCGTCTGCGCGAGCACCGAGCGGATCGCCCCCTCAATTACCGCGGTGGAATTACGACAAACAGTAATTATTGATATTTTCATTGTTTCAAAGGAATAGGGCACTGCCCTACCTAGTATCCACCTTGGTCAATTTACCGGACAGTTTGCTCCACAAGATCGTATAATGCTCGTCCGGCAATAGAGGAAAACCGCCGCCGAAGTATTGCCCGATTATAAATCTAAAAGTGTTGACAGGAGAAATGGAGTTATACAAACGCGTAGAAATACCCTCCGGTAAATAGTAAGCGTTAATAATATTTAAACGATTTCTGATGGCTCCGGACGGCACACCGGCAGTGCCAACAGGCAAGCCATGATCCGCCGCCAATACTATAACAGGCTTAACAGGTGATTGGGTCAAAATTTCATCAATCAGAGGCAATACTAATTTGTTCACGCAAAAGAGCTGGTCCAGATAGTAACGGTTGGACTTTTCTGTGCCGTCAGGTTTTTTATCGGTAAATCCGGCGTTAATCGGCTGACAATTCGCGCCAAAAACAAAGGGAGAATGGGGAACATCAGAATGGGCAAAAACGAACTTGGGGCCGGGAACTTTAATAACATTGCGGAGTTCTTCAAATGTAGACAACGCGTGCCGCCTGTACGCTCCGCGCGTATGCCAATATGCTAAGGCTGTCGTATCAAAGAGCATATCAACAAAATCAAGCTGCTTGGGTTTGGCCGGAGAGTTGATAAAATGAATCTGATAACCTTTTGATTTTAAAAACCCGGCCGCCGCGCTATTGTCTATCATAGCCGCCAGGCGCACGAACTGTTTTTCCGCGGACTTATCCTCCGCATAAACATTATTGATATACGCCATGTTTAAGGTGGAGGCCAGCGACGGCATAGTGTTATCATAATTGCTGTAACTTTGATTTGCGACGTAAAATTTCCGGGTTTTCAACGCGTTGATAAAATCCCCGTTCGATTCGTGGTAAAACTCTTCAAGTGTTGTCCCCCCCGCGTAGGAATCAAGCGTGATAAAATACACATCAGGTAAGGTTGAACTACTAATAGTTTTAATTGAGCCGGGGGCAGCACTTGTCGTATTTGTCATCAACCCGCTTTTATTGTCCGACTTGCCCCAAAAATTAACCGCGATAGTAGCGGCGCATAACAACACCAGTAATCCGGAAATAAAATTAGCCGCTTTATTTATCAGCAAGTATCTGGCTGAAGACCTCCATATTAAAAGCGAAGCAATTAAAAAGAGCCCGCTCCATAAAGGCAATAACAGGCGATGATTTACCATCAGTTGAAATACGACCTTGTCGCGAGTTAAAGCAAAAACATGGCCATATGAAAAAAATAGTATCAAAAGCAATGAAACCGTAAGCCCGGCCTTAATTATCCTACGGGTAACAATGCTGAGTAAAGCCCATAGAACAACAGCACCACTAAACGCAAGCACAAGCGGCAGAATGATATCACCGGGATTAACCTTGTTAATATTGATCTGGTAGAGGAACAAGACCGGATGAAGAGCAAACAGCAGCGGGTGTATGGTGATGTTCTCCGGAAAGGCGAATTTCTTCATTATCGTCTCTCCATAAGATATATAACTCTGCCTGAACCCTCAATTTGCCGCGTATCTACGATCCTGTAGTACTGTTTAAATGCCTCTTCAAATCCTTCAGATGTGTAGTTTTGAAAAATATCATCGCGCGCGCGGAGCATCTCCCGCACTTTTACATCACTCTTTGGCACAAACTCGATGATCAACGACGCGCCGAGCGTGGCAAAAAATCCGGCCACCCGGTTCAGCGGCACATTATTTCCGATCGCAAGATGGTGGACGAGCGCTAAAGCGACAACTAAATCCGCAGGCCCGCGTTCCAGCAATGAACAGCGCTCCATGTTTTCCCAACCTATTGCCGGACTTGGGTTTACGAGGTCAATACACAAAGGCAAAATATTTGTTTCGCGCCGCTCAATTGTCTGCCGATAGTTGTTCTCTACAACGCCGGGATCGCTATCAAAGGATACAACCAGTTCCGCGTAATGACCCGCCATTCTGCTGAAAAGACCGTCATTGGCGCCAAGATCCCATACGGTCTTGGGGTGTGTTTTATCAAGGTATCGCAAAACTATGTTTTTTTTATCATCCGCCGCTTCCCGCGAATAATGCGCGTTATTATAATACCCCGACCATTGGGTTCCGTCATGGCGCCAATTTAATCCGCGAATCGCGGATTCAAGACTATCCACAACGCCAAGCATCGCTGTCCGGCTGACCTTATGATTTCCGGCATTGATTTCGTGCCCGGTAAAATGTCGCTGACTTTTTGCGTGAAGATGTATATGCGATAGCAAAGAAAAACTGAACCAGCTGCTGAAAGGGAGGAGCTTGCTGGCCAAGTCCAGGGGCACACCGTCAATATTGATTTTAAACCATTGATTTAACCTGATATCCTTTAGAGCCATAAGAGCTAAAGGCGCCAGGAAATGCTGACAAAATTGCCGATAAGCCGGCCAGGGCTGGCCTTCGCGATAGATTTCAAATGAAAGTGTGTCTATGAATATCGGGACGCCATTTTTAAACTGGATATTGTACGCGCTGGCGTCCTTAAGGGACATGCCATGCTGTATGGAAATTTTTTGGATAGCAAGAGTAAGCAGAGCGGCATCTTTTAACTGGCCAAAGCACCATTCGTACGGATAGGAAATAAAGGGTATTACATCAGGCCGGATAACTTTATACGGCGATGGCGCGGTTTCAGAATCAATCGCCGTTTCCATATGCGGAATAAGCATCTTATTTGCGACAAGCTTATCGTATAAACCTGATTTTATCAGATGTTCATAATGCGGCTGATATTCGCAGTTTATCTGACGATATAACACATCGTCACGATAAAAGAGGAATCCGCTTGGATCTCTAAAAGAACCTCCCACCGTCCGCTTGTCATCCATTTGTTAATCCCGCTTTTTAGAAAAGGCATGCTTTAAAAAAACTTTTATCTTAGCCCAATAAATCTTGAGGCTATAGAGGCCGCCCAGCACGAACGCCAATACAATTTGAAAAACGTAACTTCCGGAACCCGGATCAAGGTACGCGTGCGCGTTTCGGGGTAAGAAAAAAAAGACGGAACGCATTAATACCACAGTAAACATAAATCTCCTCGTAGGCCCGATGGGCCCCATACCTGGCAGGACGCAGACCTGGCCGCCGCGGCCATCCGCGAACCCGACACTGGGACTGGGAAATTACACAGAAGTCTTTACGTTACCGAGTCAATCGTCAATAGTAAGCAATTCTGCCTATAACCTTACCACTTCCCCGGTACCACTCCGCCATTACTTAAGTTTTACCCAAACTGCCGATATTTTTAAGCACCCAGATCCTTAAGAACGGATCTGAAAAGACATATCCTCCGTTTTCTTTTTCAAGTATTCCTTTTTTAAGCAAAAGGCCCGCCGAAACCTGAACGGTAGATAGAGGACCGAGCTTATACATTTCCGCAATTTCCCTGGAGTAAAGCTTCCCCTCCGGGTTTTGCGCGACTACCTGCAAAAGCCTGCGCTGCCTCAGCGGGATATGCTCCAGAATGCCCATATAAAAAGGGGCCTGCGTATCCGCTATATGCGTGGCAGTTTCATAAACAAGGTCCGCCGTTAACTTCGCGCCTTCCCGGCATTTATTCCACAAAAAACTGCATAAGTACTGCACATAATACGGGATGGCGTTAGTTTCCGCAAGAATGCGCTTAAAAGCGGCTTCTTCAACTTTAATCCCTATAGCTTTAAACCGCTCGCCGATAAAAACCCTAAAATCACCCTCCGCTATCTTACCGAGGAAGACCACCCTGCCAAGCTTATAAAAAGCCCTGTCCCGGCTGTTTACCATATCCGCTATAAGATGCTGCCTGGAACCCGAAAAAACATATGAGACATTATGATGCGTTTGAAAAGAAGCGCGCATAAGTTTTTCAAGAGGCTCCCCCCCGAGAACCGTAACCTCCTGAAATTCATCGAATGCAATTACAAGCCTCTTTTTGCGGCGTTTTGCCATTTTCTCAGCGGCGTTGAAAAGCTCCGAAAGCGCCGCCGATTGCTCGTTCCTTGATTTCCCCAGATCAAGCGAGGCTGACAACTGGCCGTCCTGCTCAAGTGTTATTTTCGGCCTTAACAGCGGAATAGTTTCCCGGGCCAGCCTGGCCACCGCCTCAAACCCTGTTTCAGCCTTAAGCAGAACCTCATCCGTAAAAACGGCGGCCAGCTGATCCATGGAGGCGCAGCGGTACAAATCGATATAGGCTGTAAGCAGACCTTTATTCTTAAACCCCTCTAATAAATGCGTCAGAAGCGATGTTTTCCCGAACCGACGCGGGGAAATGAGGAATATTCTTTCTCCGGATTCCAGCCCCCGTGAAAGGTCGGCAAGCTCTTTTTTTCTGCCGGTAAAAGCAGCCCCAACAGCAATTTCACCGTAAACGAAGGGATTATTCATTGGTATTTCCTTTTACGCATAAGTACATAACGTATTTATACATAATTACACAAGCAATAGCCAGCCCCCCCGCTCGGCAAGCGTAAATCGTGAATCGCGAATCGTAAATAGTCCTATTCTGTGGCCCCGTCCGCCACGATGTACTCGATCCTTGTGGCTCTGCGCGAGCACTGAACGGATCGCCCCCTCAATTACCGCGGCGGAATTACGACAGACCGTAATTATTGATATTTTCATTGTGCAACCATATTTTTCTGACGCCAGACCAGTTTGAGAAAAACGGATTGACTTAAACTCCAGACGATAAGGATCGGCAAAGGAGCAAAGGTCCATACAGACCAGATGGAGAACTGCATTGCAAGGATGAACGCAAAGAATTGCTGTTTATGATTTAAAAAATATTCATAAGCCATCCTTTGCCATATACCGCCCAATAATCCGGAAAAAAAGACTCCAATCACACCAAAATCCAAATAATCTAATGTCCACGACAAAAAACCAGGCGTGTTACCAAGGGCCGCTGCCCCCGGGAAAAAAACCTGGTGTACTAGCAAAACTCCGTATTCATAAGGTTTGTCATGGTAAAGCGCCCTTGGCACATAAGACCAAAGAGATGAGAGCCATCCCCGTCCATAACGAAAACCGAACTCATCAAACCGTGAGAGAAACTGCGCGGTGGTATCGAAATAGTCCCGGAAATATAACCCCGCATTCATTAGGGAAGAATACACTCCGTCAGCAACGAGCAGGCCCAGAACTGCCAGAAAAAATAAAGGCGCAAGCATCGTAAAAGTCATAAATGAGATTCGCCTGATATAGAAATTATAATATGCCAATCCAATAACAGGCAATAATAAAACATTGTTTTTTGACCCAAGAAAATACATCGCGGCGCAAAAAAACGATAAGATTGGCAGTAATTTAAAAACACGCGGTTTAATGGTCCAAATGCAGTAAACCATTGCGAATGTAAGCAACCATTGGGTGAGAGCAAAAAATGGCCCGGCTCCCGCGCGATAGCTGATATAGGCCGCTCTGGAATTTGTAAGCCATAACATTCCCCCGCCCCCGACTAAAGCAAGCGCGGTAAACGCGCTGACAGCGCCGACCAGAAGTAAAACAAACTTTATGGCATTAAACCGCAGCGCGATGGATTCTGAATTCAACCCAAATAAACCTAATCCCTTCCCATACAAATTTGATAATAGAGAGCCATGAAACAAATAAGGCAGTGTCGTGGCGCACAAATAAACTATAGAAACTAAAATTGTTTTAACGATATCTGCCGAGGTATATTTTGGCGTCAAATGAGTCGCCACAACCCCCGACAAAATCGTAAACATACCTATCTGAGTAACTGTAAAAATTGTCAGCGGATTCAAGGGTGTGCGATAGCGCTTCATGCCATAACATGCCGCCAAAAAGGCTAAAACGCCCAGAACCCAAAAAGAAAAGTCAACTGAAGTCATTTTCAACCTTAAATCCGGCTATATTTTAACGGCAAATACGCACATCCACCATTCATGCCACGATTTAATTCTATTTTGATCTAACACTGCAACACTTTACTATAGATATTAAGCGTATCCTGCGCGCATTTTTTCCAAGAGAATTGTTTTAAGCGTCCGTATCCACGATCGGATAAAATACGAGACCTTTCCGAAGAAGAAACAACCCGTTCAATAGCGGCGCGCATCTCAGCCTCATCCTCCGGGTCAAACAATTCCGCCGCATTGCCAACGACTTCCGGCAATGAACTATTGTTGGCACATACTATCGGGCAACCGAATGACATCGCCTCCAAAGCGGGAATACCAAACCCTTCGTATAATGAAGGATAAACAAAAGCCGCGGCGGCCTTATATAACCCCGCCAGCACGTCATCTCCTCCGGAGAAATGCAGAACACTGGTCTGTAGAAGACCATATTCCTTTATAAGCTCTCGCTCGCGAAGACTAAAAACACCGCCGCCAAAGCTAACCAATGAAAAGTTATTTTTCAACATTGGAGACGCGGCATACGCCCGCAGCATGCTTGAAAAATTTTTATACCCATCCCTTTTCCCCACATATAAAATATAAGGTTTACCACCAGAGGATGAGGCTCTTTTTTCTTTAGCAACTAGCGAGCAACCCAAATAAGTTACCGATATTTTTTCTTCCGGCACACCTAATAGTTTAATTAAATCACACTTGGTGTTTTCCGAGATGCATATCACATGATCTGCACGCTTGACGGCATTTGCTTTGACCTGCCGGGTTTTATCACGTCCGGGAGATAATACCGCGTACTTTTCATGTATCATATCGAAAACAGTGATTACTCTTTTCGCGGAGCGCGGGCAGCAATCCATTCCCGAATAATATGTTTCATGAAAGATGTCCACGCCGCGACGAGATTTTATCATTGCGTAAGCAAGAGCAGTATCCACACCAAAGGCCGCCACTCGCCCGAATCCGGACAATACCGGAATTTGCACACCCTTATGAGACACATTGCTAAGCACAGACAAATAAGAGTTAATATGGACGGGCGCGAATATCTTCACCTTTTGTTCAACCGGATCCGCAATATGGCTTGCAAGTTCGTAAAAATAGCGCGATATCCCGCCGTATTGCTGTAAACAAAAAATTTGGTGATCAAATAGTATATTCATCCGTATTACTCACTGTTATTCATGCTTGTATTCATACACCGCGACTCGACTCCCCATCGAAGCGTTCCAAGGGTTTCTGACTGCTATTTGAAAAGCCTGCGATTTACCAACGAGTACGGGGAAGTGACTTGTGAAATAAGGAAGTGAGGTATCAAATGTCACCCATGTATCAACACCATTCTGCTTCAATAGCGATGCTATTTGATCTAATCCAACCAGATCTTTCGTTTTGATTGAAGAATAAATCATCTCACTTGACATAAACTCTCTAGGGACGAGAGCTTTAGATCTCAGATCTGTCAGAATTACAGCATTTTTTGGCAGAAAGGCATCCAGCCATTTTGCCTCTGAATATAGATAGGCACACTTAAGCATAACTTTATGCCGTAAAGAAATCGTCAATGCCCCTGGAAACAAAATCGCAGCGCCGAGAGATGCAATCGCTGTCACGCTAAACATCTGTGCGAGCATTAGCTTTAAAAAAATAGACTTAACTTTAAACTCAGGGGTTGTCACAACTGCGGCAGTAATCCAAAGATAAGGCTCAAGATAAAAACGCGAAGTAATCTGACCCAGTAAAAACGTTAAAATTGCTGTCGCTGTAGCGCATAGAATAAAAATTAAGGAACGCCCGCGAACCCTGGACGCCGCAAAAATAAGAAAGCAACCTATACCAAGAATAGTGCTAATCGTTCCGATGGAGCGTGGAAATATTAAACTCAAAGGAAAGGGCACGGAAGAATCTCTGTAATTTCTAAGATAGTTAGCGAAAGAAACTACCGAAACCTGTCCATGAGAGAAAAACCGCTCAAGCAAAGGCGAAACAGGATCGCCATAGAAAAAATACTTCTGCAAACAAATTGGTAAGAGAAAAACCGATAATGCGACCGAGGCTATTAATATAGCCGCCCCTAATCGGTCACTTTTATACGCAGCAATAAGTCCTGTTGCGATCACGATGCCACCCGACAAAATAAATGAATATTTACATGACATGGCAAAACAAGCAATTCCAAAAGCCAAAACCATTGTCACCACATCAATTGATTGAAAGCGGCGAACTATCATAATGAGCGCAATTGTGGTACCAGCTACGGGAAGCATCTGCGGTTTCTGGTTAGGAATCAAAAAAAGCATCAAAGGACATCCAACCACAAGCATTGCCGTCAGTATGCGATCATGATCATATTTAACTAGAGATAGAAATGATTTGAGTATAGCCGCAAGTCCAAAAAACTGCAGGGATGCACCCAAAATATCCGTCCCCCCAGCCAACCCAAACATATTTAAATATTCCCCTAATCCGATCAACCTTGCATGTAACCAGTCTAAACGCGGATATGCCTGATGATGACGGAGAATATCCAAAGGAACACCCAAATGATAATCCAAGGAGTCGGCATCAGTCGGAGGCCCCAACGCGGCAAGAAATAGGCTAATACCCGTGATAATAACAAGCAAAATCCCAATTTCACTTAAGAAAGATTGCCGCTGGAAGAAATTTTTAAACCACGATACAGCTATTAAATAATCCAGTTTCAACCGCAGTAAATTGATAAGACCTAAAACAACAAATCCCCATGCAAAGATACGCAGCGGCCAGAGATAGGCATAGCCACAAAATGCTGATAAATTTACCAGCGTGGCAATTATGCCCGCTATTAATATAAATCCTGCGGCGGATTCGATTGGTTCCGGTAATGAATGACGCAAAAACCAGACCAAACGGTCTCCCAGATATTTAAATCCAAAACACATCAATACGGCAACACAGGCGGGTAACGGTGGCGGCAGGAGATAATACTCAAGCGGTAAAAATGATGTCACAGTTGCGACCTTTTAAAAAGATTATACTTTAGAATACAGTAAACAGCCCTGAAACCGTCTTTCCACCCGATCTTTTTGCCTTCTTCGTAAGTTCTACCATAGTAGGAAATTCAAACCTCATAAATTCTGCACTTTTTCCCGGCGATCTTGGCCGTTACCTCTGGCTCAAAACCAAAGCGGTCCTCCTCTATTTCTATAGATTGGATGATTTCCCGGCGAAAAGCTTTGTAACAGGTTTCCATGTCAGTAAGATTGAGATCGGTAAACATATTCGACAACAAAGTCAATAATCCATTGCCAACCATGTGCCAAAAATATACAACCCGATGCGGCTTACCGCTTGCAAATCTGGAACCAAAAACCACATCTGCCTTGTTTTGCAAAATCGGTGAAATAACATTAATATATTCGTTAGGATCGTACTCTAAATCCGCATCCTGGATAATAACGATGTCACCTGAGGCGGCCTTGATACCCGCTCTAAGCGCCGCCCCTTTCCCGCAGTTTTTCTCATTATAAATAACTTTATCAACGCTACTTTCCAAACCGCTTTTCAATAATTCACGCGTACCGTCACTGGAAAAGTCATCAATTAATATAATTTCCTTATTCTCATAAGGTGAAGCCTTTACAGTGTCAATAACAGTTTTAATCGTATTAATTTCGTTATAGCAGGGAATAATAACTGAGAGTTTCATATACCTCCTAATATTGCCTTCACAATGCGGAACATTTTCGCATACACATTCGCAGAAGTGCAAAGCGGTTAATAACCATACTTATGGAAACATCGATAATAGAGTGTTCTCGCAAACGGAATCATTGACAATATCCGCCTAGGAAAACCATATGCGCCCCTTGCCAATAATAAACCAACTATACAAAATGAGAATAAATATTTTTTACAAAACTTGTATCTGTTAGTAATTTTAGACCTTTCAATAAAATACAAACCTACATCACGACTCTTTGCGATCCAAGGAAAAATAGCATACCATGTAGGCAAACCCGTTACACGGACAAAATGACTATATCCCTTTTTTGACGAGGATAAAGTATTCCCGAATTCACGATATACAAAAAGATCCGGAAGAACCCTGGCCTTCCCTGTCAATAAAACTTCAATAATCCAAGCCCAATCACCTGGAAAGATGTCCGCTGCCTCACATTCTTTTACCGAATCGACACGATAAACACCACAAAATATTGAGTTGTCTTTAACAAGCCATAAATATTTGAAAGCTCTTAGCCAAGGATGATCGGATTGTAACTGGATAATATTACCATAGTGAGTAATTTTCATATCTCCGCGATGATATGCCGCCAGCCCTGAGACAAGAACGAGTTCCCCCTCAACTTCCAACATCTCTACACATTTGCTAATTAATTTAGAATCTAGGAAATCATCGTCGCCATGCCATAGAAAATATTTCCCTTTTGCCATACTTCTAGCATAAAAAAAGTTAAACGCCCCCCCCATGTTACGCTGGTGCCTATGATACTTAACCCGCTTGTCTAATGCCATAAATCTTTCACATACAACACTCGTGTGATCTGGTGAAGCATTATCTGATATAAGAACCTCAATATTTGAGTAGTCACAATTAAGCAAGGCTTGCACCGCACGTTCAAGCTTCGCAGCTCGATTATAAGTCGGAATACAAACAGAAACAAGCGGGGACAATTCATCTGGTATCGATTTTTTTGCTATGCCCATAATTTAATCCCCCACAGGTTAAACACGTTGTTAAACAACCACATCCTAGTTGTTGGAGTTGTCATTGCGGTAATTGCCAGAGTTGAAAATGAAACAACAATTAAACACAATAACGTCATCAATTGAGACATTTGACTTCCTATCAATACCCGTCCTAAACCCGCTACCATTAAACTTACCAAAAGAGGATAACATACATCCTCACGATACCACTGCCATTTTTCATGCGGCAGCAGTCTTTTATGCATAATTGGAATACTAATAAACATATACCCCAAGTTTAGAATTACCCAGACGCTGGCCGCACCCACCGCGCCGTACCATTTTGTAAGCACTATCATAAGCGGCACCAGGAGTAGAACGGAAACGATATTGGTAAGGAAAGAGAGCCGTGTCCACCCATAAGCCAATTGCAAAGCATAAGGGATGTTCATGAGACCATTGACGGCAGTACCGATAACAAGAATGCTCACTAGTAAATAGGTGTGCTCGGCCGTCTCAGGACTTTGGGTCCACACTAATAGTATTTCTTTAGAAAAGAGCGCGACTACAAAAGCGGCAGGTAGCACTAGCACTGCCACTAACTGCGCGCTCTTGTGATATAGGATTGTTACCTCCTCCGTAGCGCACAACGCAACCAGATTGGTCAAGCGGGGGTAGGTAGCCGAGAAAACCGGGCTGGCGAAACGACCAAGACTCATGGCAACGACACTAGCGAGAGAATAGTATCCAAACATTTTTAGACTCAACATGCGGCTTAGGATGACTTTATCCAGTTGCATAAGGATGGTTACCATCACAGTAATACCCATCATGCCTGCAGCGAATCGCCAGATATTAAGCAGCAGTTCACGGCGGAACCGCGGTGCCTCAGCGGTATATGGCAAGCTTCGCCAAAGGAAGAATACTATCAAACCGATATGAACAACACTAGCAACAATCTGCCATGAGAAAAACGCCTCCACTGTGGGTGAAACTAACCACAAGATCAATACTGCCCCTAGCCCACGAAATGTCGCCATTACGATGTTGATTATATTTAGCAACACTTGTTGCTGAAGCCCCATCAATCCGCCTGAGTAAAAACTCATCGGCCATTGAAAAGCCACCGCAAATCCCATAATCATAATAGCGGTTTGCACAGTTTTAGGAGATACTTTTCCCACATTCACCCAGTGATAGGCGATGAATGGAGACAATACAATAACAACAACACTGATAAATAAACCAACCAGCCAGTAAGGAATCTCCAATGTTCTCACAAGATCCCGCATCTCCTGAGTCTTCCCCTCCTGAACGGCCAATCGTGCCATTTCCCTATTTAATGTTGTACTCAGCCCCATGTCAAGCGACCCAAATAGCGCTAACAATGTAGCAAAAATACCGATCAATCCGTATGCCTCAATACCCAAGAAATGAATATAGAGCGGCACAAAAACCAACCCCATCAGACCGGTCCATATACTACCGCCAAAGTTGGCAACTATATTTTTTTTTAGTACGCTCATGTAAAGAAACTTCCTGCCACAAGAAGCATGTCTATCTAACCTTCTTCAGATATCCATCCGGAGCGACGGTGATGAGGAGTTTGTGCTGAATGCTCTTATCGATCTCAAATTCGGGGTGCGTTGTTAGGTATTCACGAACGGCGGTCAGGGGATTGTTGCCTTTGCCCCAGGGGCGGTCGGGGAACATGCCCTCCGGCGCATATTCGACGCTGGTATCAAACACGACGCAATAACTGCCGACCGAAACCAGAGGGGCGTATGCCTTCAGTTCGGCAAGCACATGTTCATGTGTATGATTCGAATCTAGGCAAACGAGTATGTTCTTGTATCTTTGGGCGTATTTGTATACCTGGGCAATTATGTCAGGGGCGGTGCTGGAGCCCTGCACCATGTCGATCTTATGCGCCATAGGATGCGCCTCGATGGCGGCACGGTTATGGGCGCGGATGTCGATATCCAGTCCCAACACCCGGCGCCGACTGGCTTTGGGGTCCAACGTCTTGCCCGACTCTGCCGCGTCGCAGTAGTCTAATAACGCCAGCATGGCCGCGCTTAACATCAGCGAGCCTCCATGGGCGATACCGGTTTCAATTATCAGGTCAGGTTTTACTGACCAAATAATCTCCTGCATGGCCATGGTGTCTTGGGGGAACTGGATTATGGGGCGCCCGAGATAACGAAAGTTATACGTGTAATGATGGCGAGCTGATGCGATGTTCCAGTCCCAGGACTGTTTAATCAACTGTTTATCCGCAGCCAAATCTACTATATTTCCCCGCACTTCATTTTCGAATTCGATAGTTTTATCCATACATACCTCCCTAAATAATAGTCACACTGACGAACCCAATGGTTACATCTTCGAGTTACGCGTCATGACGATTTTTTGATAGTAGTGATTATCGGGGCTTGGCTCTCCGGCTTTGCCAATAACCCATTTAACTTCATTACCCACGATTTGCTTCTGCAAGGGGAATTTTTCTGTGCAAGAAAACCCCACATCTCTGTTCAGTTTGAGCGCCATGGCATTGTTCGCGAAGGTATAGCCATAGACCATGTTTACCTGCATAGCATCAAACAACCATTTAGCCAACGCCGATACTGCATATTTCATCAGCATGGGGTGACCGCCGCGCTCTCCCCGTAACAGATTGTCTAAAAATGCTGAATCACCATCTAAATCTTTAAAGCCATATTGTCCGGTCAATGTTGCACCGCAATAAATCAAAAACAGCAACTGGGACGGATTTGATAGAACCACCTTTTCCAACCATTGCTTCGTTCTTGCCGGTGTGGCGGTGAACTGGCTTAGAAAAAAAACCTTATATTGGTTTCTCCAATTGGTCATTTTCTCAATGACGTCATTGGATTGGAGATGCATTTTAGTAATGGGACGCAGAGTCCCGATATCGGCTCCATTATCGTCGTGGATTGGGATAACTAACGACTCCGCCCCTTCGATGATTCTTACCAGATATTCTTTTTGCTGTTGTTTATTCATTAACTACTCACCACACTTTTAAGCAAACATATACTATTTAGAAAAATCCGTATCAGAAATCAGGGTGTCTGCTTTAACATCCCGAATAAGGACTTTGCCGACCAATTCATTGATTTTTTCGGGAGGAAGACCAGTGCCGGGCCTTTTAGCGCTTAAATCAACTTTTGTCAGCATTGTTCCAGCCGACAAATCCCTGACTGCAATAACACTTCTCCGCATTTTCTTGCGTTGCTCTATCTCAGCCGGCAAGACAATCCTCTCAGTATTTCCAAGCGCAATATTAACATTTTGACAATTTTGGACCAGTTGCGCTAGTTCCGCTGGTTCTGTTGCCATCTGATTATCCATTCCAATTTTTGTATGGTCAAGCGTAAAGTGCTTTTCAATCATGGCGGCGCCCAGCGCAACGGCTGCGGCAGCCATTTCCGTTCCGATAGAATGATCTGAGAAACCGACCGGATAATCTGGGAATTCCTTGCGAAGACCTAATATATTGTTCAAGCGTATCGTTGATATTTCCGGTGGATAAATAGAAATACAATGCAAGAGACATATATTATGATTGCCGGCAGCCTCAATGGTCGCCACTGCCATGCGAATCTCTTCCATTGCCCCCATCCCGGTCGCTAGAACTATCGGCACGCCACGAGCCGCTATATATTCCAAAAAAGGATAGTTAACCAGATCCATGGAGGCAACTTTGATATATGGCACAGCACATTTATCAACGAGAAAATCCACCTCCGCTGGAGAATACGGCGTGGACGAGAACGCGATGCCACACTCTCGGCTGTATTGGGCGACTTCCATTATTTGCGCTTCTGAAAAAGAGAATTTCTGTATTATGCGTTTCGCGATCGGATTTTCATCATAATAAGTTTTGGAATACAGAGATTCCTTTGACCATGACTGAAATTTCACACAAGAGCAGCCCGCCTCTTTTGCCCGGCTAATCATTTCCTTCGCTGTCCTCATGTCGCCGTTATGACTGGTATTAACCTCCGCGACAACATATGGTTTCCCAAAATCGCCGATCACCGTTGAATCCCGCAATATACATTTCGCCATAATGCTTGTCCTTTCCTAATTATTTTAGTCTAAAGACTCTATAATCATCTCAGACAAAAACAGCTCACGCTCCATGAAAGGCGCCTGATCTTCAAGCGGTCTTTGTACCACACGCCTTTTGGAATTATGGGCATAAGAACTTCTTATATAATCCTGATTCTCCACGCCCATTACTTCACACAGCACCGGTCCATTCATATTAATAACCGATAATATTTTTAATTTCAAATCCGTGCTATCGTCAATTCGGATATATGGAATTTCAAAACACTCCGCAACTTTTTTAAAGTTTGGACACCCCACGCCATTAGCCGTGTCTGTCCCGATCGTCCGCGTCCTAAAAAGCTCTACCTGCCTTTCCCTGATAACGGCGTAAGCGTTATTATTAACGACAAAGATCTTTATCGGGATATTGTGATATCTGATCGTTTGTAGTTCCTGCAAATTCATCATAATGGAGCCGTCTCCAATCACAGCTACTGTCTGGCGGCCGCAGGCAAAGTATGCGCCGACAGCTCCCGGCAGAGCATAGCCCATCGAGCCCTGCGAAACAGGATGGACACATCGCTGGCCTTTTCTGAAGCGGACAGCCGAAGGAATAATAAGTTCCTCAAGACCCGCATCGCTGAGCAGAACAGCCCCATCAGATAAGGTTTCAGAAAGACATTCTGCCAAATAATAAAGATCCACCTTCTCTGTCTGCTTGCATTTATCCTCGCACATCGGGAAAACCTGCTTCCAATGGAGACATTTATTCCGCCACTCCTCACTGGCCCCACGGATATCTTTCTCCATTAAAGCGACAAGAAATTTCTTAACATCCGAAATAACCAGACGATCGATCCTCACGGTTTTCTTGGAGTGTTCCACACGATCAATATCAACCACGACCACTTTTGCCGCACGCGCAAAATTCGCGTAATCCGGTCCGGTGGTTACCGGCGACAACCTGCACCCCAATACCAATAAAAGATCCGAATTCTGAACGGCAAAGTTGCCAGCGCGTGTTCCGCCTATACTTCCAACCGTTCCCACTGAAAGTGGATTACTTGCCCCATATACGTCGGGAGCAGAAACGGCATAAGTGACCGGGACCCGATACTTATCAACGAATTTTTCCAACTCGGGAATAGCGTCAGCCGAACGCACTCCGCTTCCAAGCAGCAAAACAGGACGTTCCGCATTTTGCAGGACTTTTACAACATACTCGATATCTTCCGCAGATGGCGCAGGATCCGGATCAGCCATGGACTCAAAACGTTCCAACCCGGCCGGCTCTATCCGCATATTCTGGATATCCAGCGGGACGTCGATCCAAACCGGCCCTTTTCTTCCGGTCTTCGCCAGATAAAGCGCCTTGTCCAGTTCATAGGCTATCCGTTTGGGATCGGTAATCATGATAGCGTATTTCGTTAATGGTGCCACGATACCAATGATATCCGCTTCCTGCTGTCCAAAAGTGCGGAGCGGTATTCCGGAATAGCGGGTCGTTTCCTGAAGCTTGTTTTGACCGGAAACAAAAACACAGGGAATAGCGTCTTGCCATGCGCAAAGCAATCCTGTGATCGCATTGGTTCCGGCACATCCGGTAGAGACCAGACAAGCGCCGATCTTATCCGTACATTGAGCATATGCAGTAGCCGCAAATGCCCCCGCCTGCTCATGATGCACCGAAATCCCTTTAATTTCTTTATGCCGCGCAACAGCATCAGATAAAAACAATATGCCGCGTCCTGTAACCATAAAGATATGCTTCGCACCTTCATCATATAGTCTTTCTATAATGTAATCCGCAACTCTAATCATGATATCGTCTCTTTAGCCGGGACTTCTCACAATACTTGACTCATCACACCGGTTTAAACTTATTAAGTATATCCGGTATGGCAATCACTAACTCAACGCTACAGGCGACCTCTCCTTTAATATACCCGACAGAAGTACCCCTGGCCAACCCGCGGCTATATGACTTCAATTCTGCTTTAATATCCAGCCTGTCGCCGGGAATGATTTTCTTTTTGAACCGCGCATTTTCAATAGAAACAAACCCTGTCTTCTTGCCCTTATTCCCGGGCAATGTTAAAAAAGTCATAAGGAAAAGCTGCGTAAGCGCCTCGATCTGAATAAAGCCGGGAACATTGGGCTCGTCAGGGAAATGAGCCGGGAAGAACCATTCATTGAATGAAAAGTTTTTGTATCCTTTTGCGCTCTTTCCCGGAATAGCTTCTTCGATATAATCAATGAACAAGCATGGATAGCGATTCTGTTGATATTGTTGAATAGCATAGGCATCCAGATTTTTAACGATTTCTTCTTCCATAACTAGATCTCCCTATTCGTAAAGCTGATACTCATAAATACTTTTACGCCAGACATTGGGACTTCTCTCCACAATTCCCCCGAATAAAAACATCCTTCCTATTTAAAATCAATAATCCTCGATAAACTTCTTACAATATCATATCCGTCCCATATAACCCCGATATCCAATGCCGAACCGATTGGCACTATACGGTCTATACCGGACAAACGGTTCTTAACCACAAAGTCGAGGAGTTGAGCTTTTTCTAAACCGAAATAAGTCAGAGTCTGATACTTTGTGTTGATGATATGCGCTATACCATTCAGATTTTGCGCGTGATACTCGTAAAAGAAGCCATATTGGCCGCGAAAAGCATCCATATTAGCAGGCAGACTATCCAGCTCTACCCGGTACAGGTAATTGCCATACTTTTTAAAATTGGTTATACCGCTAAGCTTAATAGCGTTTTCGCAAAGCAACACATATTTATCCACAGCATTTACCGGCTGTAATTCATATTTAGCTGCAGTTACACCATATACGCTATTCCAAAACTTTTCTTTAGCTTCTTTTACAACAGCGCCTTCCCCCAGCCATACGACCAGGTGCGGAGATGAGCAGGCATTTTGATCCATCAGATAAGTGTCGCTATAGAAAGAGCCGGCAAGCCGGTTCAAAGTTGTGTTGTCCACCCGTAAAACGCTGTCCGCATCGATTGCACAGAATGAGTACCGGTCCGCAAAAGCGATCTCCATGCTTCTTTCAGGAATTGGCAGTTTTCTGATGTTAATAATTGCCTGATCTCCCCCCCAAATGATGCGGGCATTGCATTTTTTCGAGAAAATGCCCGTTATCTCGTCATCCTGCTGATATCTCACAAAAACCGTCATATCGGCGATATTTTTATATTTAATATTTGCCAACAGTCGATTAATAGCCCCACACACGATACCTGTCTGTGGAAAGTCCCTGACTGGCACCCTTACAACATTGGCGTTTCCTGCCAGAAGAGAAAACACATAGGAAAAAGCGAAATTAATCGGGACATTCGAAGGTGCGATATGAAATACCATTCCCAGACCCAATCGGATATGCGCTTCCGCGAACTCATGTTTTAGCTTGGCGATATTCGCTTTCCGGCACCAATAGGCGAATGCCATCACGTCGGAATAGAGCTTCGCCGCTTTATCGGATAGCAGAGTTGACGATAGACTGTTCAGGAACTCGCAGACAAGTTCATCGTAGGGGACAAGTGGTTGTACATTGATTCCCCTATCGCTTTTCCCGACCAGATAAGCAATTCTTTTATTAGAGGCTAGTAGCATAAGTATCGCTGCATCCCCTCACTTCGGCATTCTTGATGCGCCCGTGGATCATAAAATACTTCCCCTTTCGTCCGCAGGAGCAATCATCCTCGCCCAGAATCACACCCACATCCTCTGACAGGATGGAATGCCCCGGATAGCTTAAGGGCAACAACGAAAGAAGCTGCACAAGCCCTTCCCGTCCCACGGAAAGGGAAGAGAAATCCCTATGGTCCCGAATCAGCACATCGGAAAAGATAGATGCGTGAAGATGACCGGCTTCACATTCCATAAATATAGAACCAGTTTGTTCTACCATCCCATAGTAATTGTATATCCTTGCGACACCGCAAACATCGCTGACTGACTGTTTAAAAATATCATTGTCCACTGACTGCTTGATCATTTTTTTCCAGCCGCCGCCATGGATCATTATCCCGTTATGTAGTGGCAGGCTGACCCCGGCAGTCTTCAGTGCAGTATAAAAATGCTCCCAGATAATAGAAGTAAAACCAAAAAGCAGAATTTGTTCATCCTTATGTTTCTCTATAAAGGCTTGTATTAGCGGGATATCTATTTGCATTTCATCATCAAGCGCATACGCTACATCATAACCGAATATGGAAAACCCGAGAATACCTGCGCCTCTGGCAGAGAAGAGATTCCTGTCTTTGACTACCGCTTTTGAATCGATTACCAACATTGGCAGTCTTTTCTTGCCTATAAAAGAGGAGACCACTTTAGTTAAGACTTTTGTTTGATCAGCTGCTGTGCCCCTGTCCAAGAAGATCTTTGAAACGCTCTGCCCAGTAGTACCTGAGGAAGTCATCGTTTTGACGACCTGCGAGCGGTCAACACTAAGCAAGTCATATTCCTTAAACAACCGCACCGGGACGAACGGGATATCCTCCACGCTTTTAACATGCCCTGGCACAAAACCCAACACGTCAAGAAGGCGTTTATATTGAAGGCATCCCCCATAATGGTGTTTTGTTAAATGAGAAAATGCCCTAAGATATAAGTCAGCCTTGTCCTTATGTTCAAGTGAAAAAGGCTGAATATCCATGACTTCAGTTAACATAAAAGATTAGCCCGCCTTCCGATCAACGCATACCCCTTGTCGGCACTTATAAGCATCATTTCAGCGCAGAATAAAGGACCTTACCCGCTTCGTTGCGCGGGAGGCTCTCTATGCAGATTACTTCAAAAGCCGACGGATGTATTCCCGTGCGCTCAGCCACAAGATTTTTGATTGCGGCATGATCTTCCTTATCGCTCGTGTATATCCGCAAATGGTCATCTGCTCCGGCACAGGCACATGTATAACCTGCTCCGTTAATGAGATGTTCAACTTCATCAAGGTTAACCCTGTTGCCGAAAAGTTTGAGAAATCTCTTTTTTCGCCCGACAACATAATAGAAGCCATCGGCATCACGTTTTGCCATGTCACCCGTTTTCAGCACGCCGCCATTCTCATCACCTTTGCAAAGATCCCTGCAACTTTCAGCATATCCCATGCTCACGTTATCCCCTTTGTATACGAGTTCTCCCACAGTATCACTCCCGGCAATAACGTTTCCGCCGTCATCTTCAAGCCAGAACTCCCCTCCGGGAATGGCTATACCCATACTACCGGCCTTGTGAATTGCGTGTTCGGCCGGCAGATAGGACATACGGGCGGTCGCTTCCGTCTGACCATACATAACTAAAAAGCGGATACTTTTCTGCTCACATATGGTTGCGAATTCTCTCGCGAGCTCGGCAGCCATTTTTCCTCCCGCCTGTGTTAGAACCTTCAGGCTGGGAAGTTCCATTCTTGAAAAACGCAGTTTTTTAAGCATTTCATAGACATACGGCACTCCGCCGAATGTAGTAGCTTCTTTTGTCTTCAGAAGTCCCCAAAAAGACTTATCCATCAAGGTCTTACTGGTCAGAATGATGGCGCAACCCTTAAGAAAATGACTATTAATAATGGACAAGGCGTAGGTATAACTCATAGGCAATGTGGTTATGGGCCTGTCCGTTTGAGTTATTCCCAGGTATTGCGCGATAGCATTGGCGTTACTATCGATGTTCTTATAAGATTGCCGAACCGACTTAGGGCTCCCCGTACTTCCGGATGTACTCAGCAGCAGCGCAAGATCATCGTGAATTGTATAGTCAATAACATGAGCCGTTTTTAGAAGCACATAATTGCCATAGCGATATACTTCCTGGCCCCAATTAGCGGCCTTTGCTTTTTCGCGCGGCAGCCAGATGCACGCGGGCTTATATGTGCGCAAAAGGTTATCAAACGCCTCCCGATTGATGCCATTATGAAGCAGGATCGGCACGATACGGCCACGTAAAAATCCGATGTACCCGACAACCGATTCAATACTGTTCTCACACACGCTGAACACAAGACATCTTCCGGGGATATGATCTTTTAAAGCATCGGACGCCGCTAGTAATTCGGCATAGGTAAAGTGTTCAGAATTTTCCGAGATGATCGCTGTCGAGGCGTTGAACACATCTATGTCGTTATAAAAATCCATTGTCTTTGAGGTCCCCGTTATAATACGACCTTATATTTTGACAAAATTTCCAGGCCTTTTGTGTATGAACTGAAATCTATAATATCATCTGTTTCCATCATAACAGCGAACGCTTCCTCTATCGCCGCAATCATACCCATATGCCCTATCGAATCCCAATCTGTAACACATTGATACACAAATTTATCATTTAGCTTACTCTTCTCTACGGAAAAACAATCCATGAAAATTTTGTCATATTTTTCTCTGTTAGTCATAACAAATGTCTCCTTTTTATAACACTATTTTAGTCTATTCCGACCATGAGAGGAATTAATGCATATTAATTCCACTATTTATAGCCGTTTGCCTGTAAAAGATGCAGAAATAATATCTTTTATTATATAAACCACTCTTTCTATATCTTCGACTGTTATATCATGATAAGTTGGCAAATTAATTGCTCTTGCATAGATATCGTAACTAATGATGTTATTAGTTTGCTTAGTGAATGACGGCAGTGAACTTAAAGGATAAAAGAAAATCCGTCCGTCTATATTATTCAACCGGAATTCCTGCAGGAGCTTTTCGCGTTCAAGGCCAAGACCATTGTCAAATACAACAGTTGGCATCCAGTACCCATTTATGGTTCCTTCAGTCTCCGGATTCATCTTCACTGGTAATCCAAAAAGTGCCTGTTCATAAGCTTTAAATATGCGGCGCTTCCCGGCAATAAGCTGCTCAACTCGCTCCATCTGCGCGCACCCAATGGCTGCCTGTATATTGGACATTTTGTATTTGAAACCAACTATGCCCGGCCAGAACTGCTTGATTTGTCCGCGGGCACGCCCGTGATTGCTGAGGGTGAGTACTTTTTCGTAAAGTTCCTCATTATTTGTAACGAACATGCCCCCCTCTCCAGTGGTGATGGTTTTCGATCCATGAAAGGAAAAGGTCCCAAAAGCACCCAAGCTTCCAGCTCTCTTGCCATAGTAGACGGAACCAATAGCCTCGGCAGCGTCTTCGATAACAGGAATATTGTGGCGTCTGCCGATGTCAAGCAAGGCTTTCATGTTACATAGGTTGCCGTAGAGGTGCACTGCAATAATGGCTTTAGTCTTGGCTGTAATGGCCGCTTCGGCCTTCTTGGGATCAATACACCAGCTATCCTGCAAAATATCAACAAATACAGGTTTTGCTCCCAGATAGGTTATCGGCGCAGCGGAAGCAATCCAGTTGATATCAGCCAGAATGACTTCGTCACCGGGGGCAACACCCAGCGCGGCAAGCCCTAGGTGCAAAGCTCCCGTGCAGCTTGAAGTGGCGATTGCATATTTTACACCAAGATGCTGCCGGAACGCCTCCTCAAAGCGGGTGATGTATTCATAGCAGCGATCGCCCCAACCGTTTGTGGCGGCTTCAGTCGCATACTCAATTTCCTTTTCTGTAATCGAAGGTTTTGTGTAGTATATACGCGGTTTCACTTTACCTCCAATGAAGGGACTGCCGTCACGAACTTCCCACCCCACTCGCGGATGTATGCCAGTTGCTCCATCACCTCGGTGCGAATGTTCCAAGGTAAAATTAGAATATATTCCGGCTTTTCCACCCGGATGATTGACTCATCAACAATAGGGATACGGCTGCCCGGCATATATTTCCCCTGCTTGGAAGGGCTGCGGTCGACAACATAGGGGATAAGATCGGTGCGTACACCGGCGTAGTTAAGCAGCGTATTCCCCTTAGCGGCGGCGCCATAAGCTATAACTTTTTTTTCGGAACGCGCGGCTTCCAACAGAAATGAGACAAGGTCATTCTTTACCAAATTCGCTTTCTCCTGAAAGCCAGAGTAATATGCCGTTGTTGTCATTCCGGCAGAGATCTCTCTTTCCTGCAATTCCTTTACCCGCTGATTTACCTCATAGGGGGAGGAGTCAAGCCTCTGGGCAAAAACTCGGAGGCTGCCGCCATGGGTTACTAATTCTTCCACATCAAATATCTCAAGTCCATTGTGTTTAAAAATACGGAGCAGATGCGTGAGGGAGAGATATGAAAAGTGCTCATGGTAAATTGTGTCAAACTGTTTTTCTGCGATTAACCTAAGGAGATGTGGGAATTCAAAAGTGGCAACGCCTTTTGATTTAAGAATCAAGGCAAAAGCCTGTACGAAGTCATTTATATCCGGCACATGAGCAAGCACATTATTCCCGGCAATGAGATCCGCCTGAATACCTTGCTGGACCATTTTTTTCGCTAGTTTTGCACCAAAAAAATCCTCGATTATTTCAATTCCTTTTGCCCTTGCGGCAGCCGCTGTTCCTGAGGTAGGCTCCACACCAAGACATGGGATATTTTTAGCCTTAAAATATTGCAAAAGATATCCATCATTTGCAGCGATTTCAACGACTTTACTGGTGTTATCTAATTTAAAACGTTCCACCATATCATTGGTGTATTTTTTTGCATGTTCCAACCAAATAGTTGAATAGGAACTAAAATACGCATAATCAGAGGAAAACAACTCTTCAGCTCTGGAATAATCTTCAGTTTGCACCAGCCAGCAATTAGTGCATACCAGCACACGCAGCGGGAACCATTTTTCCGGAGCACGCAGTGTTATTTCAGTTAAATACGCATTGGACGGCGGTGCCGTGCCCAAATCAATAAAAGGCAAACTAACATCAGCGTTACAGTGCCTACATTTCATATGACAACCCCTTTAAAGTCATTATTCACGAACGGGTGCTGACGGTCACGATCTGATAGTTCGGAAATTTCTAAAGGCCATTTAATTGCAATTTTAGGATCCAGAACATTCAGTGCCCCCACAGTTTCCGGCTTATAGCTTTCCGAATGCAGATACAGCATTTCGCAGTTATCCGTAAGAGCCTGGACCCCGTGCGCAAAGCCTTCCGGGAGAAAAAAACTTTTATAATTATCGGCTGAAAGCAGTTCCGCATGCCAGCACAAAAAGGTCGGCGAGCCCTGCCGTATATCTACTGCGACATCATATACTTCGCCTTTTATACAGCTTATGAACTTGGCTTCGGCCGCGGGAGCGTACTGAAAATGCAGGCCGCGCACAGTTCCAATCTTATGGGTACGGGTGTGGTTAATTTGAGCTACCGGTTTATGAAACCCTATAGAAGAGAGGTCCTCAGCGCAGAAAAACCGGCACAAAAAGCCCCTAGCGTCTTCTACCGGCTTGCGCTGTATGACTTTCAATCCCGCAAGCGGCGTATCGGTAATTTCAAATCTGGGTGTGCTCATAATAGCTTCGTACCCTCTGCGCATATTAACTAAACAGTGTCAGACCCCGGTTTAATTATGAGTCATTGAAATACTGGTGCCTAAACTTTAAACATTAGGCTATAGGTAAAAATTACACCGAACCAGCACAACCTGTTTTTTCAAGGCGTTTTATATCCGCATCTACCATAAGCGACACCAGGTCATTAAATTTTGTTTTTGGCAGCCAGCCCAGCACCGCCCGAGCTTTTGAAGCGTCTCCCGAAATCTGGTCAACCTCGGACTTCCTGTAAAATTCTTTGGAAACTTCAATCAGAGTTTTTCCTGTTTTAACGTCCACCCCATTCTCGGCCAAGCCCTTACCCGACCATTCAAGTGTAAATCCCGCGGCAGAAAAAGCAGCCTCAATAAATTCGCGCACGGAGTGGGTTTCACCTGTCGCCAGGATGTAATCACCAGCCTTTTCCTGTTGAAGCATATTCCACATACCCTCAACATATTCTTTGGCGTAGCCCCAATCTCTCCGAACCTCCAAATTGCCGACCGACACCTTATCCTGCAATCCTTTCTTTATACGCGCCGCGGCCAGAGATATTTTGCGAGTAAGGAATTCCTCACCGCGCAGCGGGGATTCGTGGTTAAAAAGTATACCGTTAGACGCGTGCAAGGCGTAAGCCTCTCGATAATTTACAGTTATCCAGTGGGCGTAAAGTTTTGAAACCCCGTACGGACTTTTGGGGTAAAAAGCGGTGCTTTCACTCTGTGGAATATTATCCATCATGCCGAATAGCTCGCCAGTAGAGGCTTGGTAAAAACGGGCGTCAGGGCACATCTTGCGCATGGCCTCCAGCAACCTAGTCACACCTATAGCGTTTATTTCAGCGGTCAGGATGGGCTGGTCAAATGACATCTGCACGAAACTTTGCGCGGCAAAATTGTAAATCTCGTCGGGCTGGATGCGCTGAACCACATCCATTATATTGGAAAGTTCCAGGATGTCCATGTAAATGTCTTTTACACGGCTCTCTATTCCCAATTCGCGCAGGCGCCACAATCCGGAATCGCCGCTGCGGTCCGCGCCGTACACTTCGTATCCCTTTGCCAGCAGTAATTGGCTAAGATAGGCTCCGTCCTGCCCACGGTTTCCGGTAATTAAAGCTTTTTTCATTGGATACATCCGCCCGCAATTTCTTAAGATCCCGGAATTCCGGGGACAGTATATTTAATTAGCAGTAAAGCCCAGTTACGGCCCAAAGGCCTGTATATCCTTCGATATCCTTATTATATCATTTGGAGAATAACGCATGCCATAGGCAGAAAATATGCCGGAAGCGAATAACTACGCTGCGTATTCTCGGCAATCCGGTCAGGGTTCTCTTTTATCCCGGTCAGCGTTCTTGCTGATGCCGGTCAGTGCCTGACCACCTCTGTAGCACCGGATGTTTTTAGTCTATCTTTTCTTCACGCCTGATTCCAAATTCCCATCGTCTTTTTTCTCGGGACCGTCTCCACGCTGCTTGTCGTTCCGGATGGACGGGCCCTTCAGTTCTATTTTGTAGGCGTTATGGAATAGCCGGTCGCATATCGCGTCCGCTATCGTTTCGTCGCCTATCCCCTCGTGCCACCGATTTGCCGGGCATTGGCTGGATACCACCGTGGCCGAACGTTCATACCTGTCCTCCACTATTTCAAAGAAGTCGCGGCGCTCCTCCTCCGTCATCGGCGTCATCATCAGGTCGTCTATGATCAGCAGTTGAACTTTTGACAGCTTGGCCAGCAGTTTCAAATGCGTGCCGTCCCCGCGTGCCTGCATAAGCTGCTCGAATAGCCGCGTGGCGCGGTAATACTGCACCGTAAACCCGGCCCGTGCCCCGTGATTGCCCAATGCGCAGGCAAGATAACTTTTCCCTATACCCGTGGGCCCGGTTAAAATAACCGTCCGGTGTGTCTCAAGCCACCGGCTTCCCGACAATTCGGCCACTACCTGCCGGCTTAGCCCCCTGCTGTGCCTATGGTCGATGTCCTCCATCGCCGCCGGTTGCCGCAGCCTGGCCTTACCAAGCAGCCGCTGCAGCCGCCGGTTCTCACGGTACAGCTTCTCGTCCTCCACCAGCAGACCAACAAACTCCCCGTGGCTTATCTCTGCGTTCTTTACGCTGCCCAGCCGCTGCTCGAACCCCTTCGCGACTGCCAGGACTATAGCCGCAGCCGGCACTAATTCATCCAAAGGGATCAGAGAAATGCCGTATTCGCGCAATGACTCCGCGGCATCAGCCATTGGATCACACACTTGCACATTAACTCCATAACTCTGCAACTCTCTTATGATGTCTACAACTTTGGAATTACGCAAGTCCGGACAATTTTCTTTAAAAGTAAGCCCTAAAACAGTTATGGTACAGCCCTGGATGGAATGCCCAGCGCGAATCATTTCTTTAATTGTACGCTGTGCGATAAACTTTCCCATGCTGTCGTTTATCCTGCGCCCCGCGAGTATAACCTGGGGGATATAGCCCACGGTTTCGGCTTTATGGGTAAGGTAATACGGGTCAACGCCGATGCAATGCCCCCCCACCAGCCCCGGCTTAAAATTAAGAAAATTCCACTTTGTACCGGCAGCCGAGAGAACAGCCTCGGTATCAATACTAAGGCAGTCGAAAATAATCGCCAATTCATTCATCAGAGCTATATTGATATCGCGCTGGGTATTTTCGATTACCTTAGCGGCTTCGGCTACCTTAATGCTGGGCGCGCGGTGCACGCCGGCGGTAATCACTGAGCCATAAACCGAAGCTATTATTTCCAACGATTGCGCGTCCTGGCCGGAAACCACCTTTGTGATTTTGGCAAAAGAGTGTTCTTTATCTCCGGGGTTAATGCGCTCGGGGCTGTAGCCTATTTTAAAATCCACGCCGCATCTGAGACCGCTGGCTTTTTCCAGCACGGGGCCGCATTCCTCTTCCGTGGCGCCGGGGTATACGGTGGATTCATAGACCACAATATCTCCGGGTTTTAAGACTTTCCCGACCGTCTCGGACGCGCGCAGCACTAAAGAAAGATCAGGGTTGTTGGCATTATCTACCGGCGTAGGGACGGCGACTATGTGAAAGTTAGCAGTTTTCAAGTCAGCAATTTAGCTTGTGAAAAGTATATTAGCAGCTTTTAGGTCGGCTGCCGATACCTCGTTGGTCCGGTCATATCCGGATTTAAGTTCTTCAATTCTTTTTTTACTTATATCAAAGCCAATAGTTCGCCCGACTTTTCCAAAAGCCACAGCGACAGGAAGGCCGACATACCCAAGGCCAACAACAGAAACAGCAATATCATTGTTTTTCATCATAAATTACGCACTGGGGCCAAGTCTTGAAATTTAGCAATTTGCGTTCCAGAAAGGCGCCATTTACCGGACGCTTACCGGCTAGGCCACCAGAACGGCAACTAGAACTTGCCGAACATACAACTTGAAAGCCTCGATAAAGTTCCTTTGGTTACGGGTTGATTGGTATTTGTTTCGGCCATATAGATATTTTATAACATCCATTATTAAAGTAATAGGGCCTTAAGGGCAAATTATAAGGACCGAATGGTCCAGAAACTAGGCCGGAGGTGCCATAATATCCAATCAGAGCCCCAAATGCCGAACCGAACAAGCAGCAACGCGATATTATGGCACAACAAGAATCAACTAGACAGGAATTTTAAGGCTTTCTGTATTTGCTTGTAAAATCAATAAAAAATACCAGAATGGCGCCGCCGATCAGTCCCAAAACAGCGGCAACTAAAACGTTTCGGGTCTTCCGCGGACCTACCGGCCTGGTTGAAATTTCCGGCTCCGTGAGATCATTGGGGACGTTGCTTTGTTTCTTGGTTATTCACGCGTCTCACTGCGCCGGACTACGGCTCCCCCCTTATGTGCTTATTATATCAAAAAGCCATAGGCGATAGCGGTGCGAAAAGGGCTCAGAGTTTGTCGGTTTTTGCGGTGATTCGGCGGACTATTTCAGCCAGCAAAACCGAGTATTCTTTAAGCTGGCTGTATATCTGTACCGCTACTGCCTCAATGTAGGTGTGCACTGTCTTGTTCCTGTCATCCGCCATTGCCAGCGCTTGTATGGTTTCATCGGCAGAAAGTATGCCCGACTCTCCCAAAACGCGAAAAACCCCTTTAGGGGAATTGGCGGGGAGACTTTCCACTTCTGTTAGATATAACTGAGCTGTTTTCCATACGGTTTCAAAAGTGTATTCAAACCTTTGGATGGTGCCGTCCCTTTCAAGCGTACTGGGATTCCTTACATTTATCGCGTCCAGGAATGTTTTACAGGCCTTTTGAGATTCGTCCAATCGTGTTTTTAATCTATCCATAACTGGCCCTCTCTTATTATGTTTTCCCGGACGGCAGGATTTACGCTGTGAATATCTACAATATCAACCCGGAAAGGGATATGGCTTTCTTCAAGCGCACATGACAGGCGCACCAGCAGGTTACGGGGAACCGGATTTCCTCCGGCATCCAACGCTATATCGATATCGGAAAAACTCCGGGCCGTACCTGTTGCCCTTGAGCCAAAAAGCCATGTTCTCACATTCAGCCCTTTCAGGACAAAACGAGTGATTCGCCTGGTTTCTGCTATAGCCCATTTTTCAGCTTCTTTATTAGTCATATGTGACACGGGAGGTCATTGGGGACGTGGCGCCGGACTACGGCTCCCCCCTTATGTGCTTATTATATCAAAAAGCCATAGGCG
>JBAXKK010000022.1:0-31960 GCA_037137395.1 Elusimicrobiota bacterium | reverse complement strand
TCGACGGAAAGCCGCCGCCTGCCTATACGGAAGTTCGAACCGATCTTTTTCAACTTTTCCCGGTTTTCCTCCGCTTTTCCGCTCTCCGCCAGTTCCCCGACGTGCGCCGCCTCCCTGTAGAAATTAATTTCCGGTTCGAACCGATTTGCTCCCTGCCGGGGAAAAGCTGCGATCATATAGCAGGTCTAATAACACCTGTGGCAGGCAGGGTATTTAAATACTGGGAGACCACCGGCATTTATGAAAAACCACTTAACGATAATATTTAGTCTATGTCAGGGCTGCCCATTAGTCCTACCACTTTTAGTGACAAATAATTACTGAAAAACAAAACCGCTGGTCTTCCCAGCGGTTTTGCGTAAGCTTGCCAATCTATGGCGTATATTTTATACGCCTCCAGTCGCGATGCTTTTGAATTTATTCTCGGTCGCGTCCCAGTAATACACAGTGGTCCCGTATCCCATAGTTTGCAGTATTCCGTAATTTTTAAGATCAACACTTTCGCTATCCTGCCCGGCCTCAGATACTTTACCGGGACGCGCTAGTTTTAGGAACGTAGTTACTGGCCTTGATACGCCAAGAGCGGCGACTTCCACGACTTTATACCCTGTAGCCCCCTCAGAAAGGATTGCGAGTATGATAAACCCTTCTGTTTCATGCTTGTCCGGTGTTACCTCTCCAAGAAGTGCCGCGTCAAAACGCCCATCCCCGTTGAAGTCATTAAATATAGCGGAATATGCTGAGAGGTTAGAGACTCCGGGTTCCGGCCGGAGCCTCAACTCTTCAGCAAAATCCGACATCTTAAACAACCTGAACGCCGGCGAATACTCTTTTAACGCTTTTCGCATTCCTTCCGGCAAAGATACGGTGTAAGAGTACTTAACATATTCCTGGTAGCACTGCGGGCACTTCTGCTTTGCGAAATCAGGAATAGGCTCTGCGCCTGAGCTACCGCAGTGAGCGGAAACCACCAGTATTAGAATGGCCAATGTTTTCTTCATAGCTACTCCTTAGATGCAGTCGGGCGTTTCGTCGAGTTCTTCTTGGGCAGGGGCTCCGCTATTTTCAAGATTAACGCATCCCACCGGCACGCCAGGAGAAAGGCAGCAGTCCATATATCTTGAATCAAGCGGATCCGGAAAATCCTCTAAGTGCTTAGATGTTTCCAGTGCGAGATGATAATGTGGCACCTCATCAACTTCATCCCCTTCGGAATAAACCCGAGCAGAACTGCATATCATTTGCACTAACTTAATCCTGTTGCCTTTTCTGACCCATTTCTTCGAGATATCAGCATTGTTACCGAAGCGATGTCCACTATGCGGAGTCTTCCAATTGCCGTGAATATCGAACAGTCCACCCCACGGAAGACTCATATCGTTGTATATCAAAGGATCTGATTTGGGGCATGTCGCTTTCCAAGATTCACCTATCTGGGTAAGTTTTACTTTGAAATCACTGGTTACATAGTGGTTCCACGGCGAAGGATGCTGGGTGGTTGTACCGCCAAGAGTGTAGCCATTCCCAGCTTTCAGTTCAACGAGATTGGGAACCTGCATATCAACTATTATTCGGTTTGTCCCGGTACATGCATAACTGAAATTTGCATCTTGGGTAATGCGTGTCGCATAAGCCGGCGAAGGGATTCTCCAATAGGAAACCACGGAGGTGTTTACCGCCGCCACATTAGACACAAAAGGGTTCGGCAAATTCTCGCCCGTAGGCATTTGCAACACGGGGGCGGCAGGGTCCGTGTGCGAATGCCCGCCTCTGGCTGGTGCGTTCACATATTTGGATGTTACCTTCCAATAATTCGGGCTGGGATTCGGATTTGAAGTGGTGCAAGAGTAGGTTGTCTGCATTTCATCATCGGGAAGGAACGAATATCTGAGAACGCCATCCTCGGATTTTTCAGGTGCCTTGGATATCCATTCGCCAGACTCGGATTTATAAGCGACCTTCACGTCGATATTACTTGAGTAATTTTCCGGTGTGGGGATTCCCGCGGGATTAGCCTCTATTTCTTGAAGAAGACTTATCGATTTCTGACTTTTTCCGTCAAAATCGACATCAGAAACAGCACTTATCGCCGGCAAGACAAAGCCGAGCAACAACGCAAGTTGAAACAGTGGTCTCATAATTTCCCCCCTAACCAATGGCATAACTATATGGTAATCGTATCAAATCACTAGTGCAACTTCAAATTACTCCCATCTGGTCGGGCCAGGCCGGAAGCGGCGGCCATCTCGCGGCAAGCCGCTGCCGGCCTGGTCCTACCTTATGGTCTTTGCAGTTTCAGCTCCCCGCAGGTGGCGACAAAACATTAACAGAAAAGACCACCGCAGCGGACGCCGGGGTGGTTTTTTATCGATACGTGGCCACCGGAATAAATGCTGTTCAACATTGTCAGGAACAGGCCCGCGCGGCGTGGCCGACCGTGCGGCATCTCGCGGATAAGATCGGGACTCCTTCGCTAAAACGGATCGAAAGCGGTATTTATAATGAATCCTCGGGATGTGACGCGAAGTGGTGTCGAACTTTCATCCTTAGACTCCGAAGTTTTTCACTGGGTCCATACCGGTTAATCCCGGATCATTACCAGTAGAAAAGCCCGGCTGAATTCAGCCGGGCTTTTTTAATTTTACCATTCTCAATTTTACAGGGTCCCGCCTTTATATTTATTACTCCGGCTGGCAACCCGGCCATCAGAAGTCCCTACAGCCAGCGGCAGGGAGAAGGAGAAAGAGACGTTTTTGCCGGGCTCGCTTTGAACTTCAAGCGAACTGCCGTGCAGGAGCAGCATGTCGTTACAGATCTTAAGCCCAAGCCCGAAACCTTCCGCAGCCGCCTGCCCTTCCCCGGTCCTGAAAAATTCCGTCTTTATTTTCTCGATATCGGCGGCGGCAATGCCCTGGCCGGAATTCTCTATATAAAAAGTTATGTAGCCGGATTTTTCCGCGTCCGGAGCCAGCCTGACCGCTATCCGGCCGCTTGCCGGAGTGTATTTAACGGCGTTGCCTATCAGGTTGGAGATCACCAGCGCCAGCGCCTCGGGGTCGGCGTTCACGACCGGGGACTCTCCTGGCATATCTATAGACAGAGAAATCTTCTTGCTGCGCATCAGCTCTTCCATAGCCGACACGGAACCGGAAATCAAATCGCTCAGTGCCAGCGCTTTCTTCTCTATTTTGAACCTGCCGGCATCCATCCTGGCTTCGTTCAGAATGTTCTTTACGAAACGCTTCAAGGAGTTCCGCTCATAGTCAAGAGTCCGGTACAGGGCGACCCGCGAAGCATCGCGTTTTTCAGGTTCGGATTCCTCCAGCAGAAAAATAACGGCGTCTATGACCGTAAGAGCGTTATTGAATTCATGGCTTACGGTGTGAAGCATGGCCGATTTCAGCGCGGCTGATCTTTGCACCTTGCGCATCAGCGACCTCATAACCAGCAGCATCCCCATGGTGCCAAGCGCCGCCAGGAAAATAAACATCAGCTTATGCGTGGCGGCGGCCAGACGGTACTTCATGGTCTCACTGTTTATAGCCACGGCGGCCGTTCCAAGCCGCCTGCTGCCAACGGTTATAGGCTCTGAAAAATAAAAATAATCCAGGCCGTCGCCGCCCTTAAAAGTCTGGGTAAGAGGACTGGCGGACTTCCTTGCCGCAGCCCCCTCGGGGCTGGCGTCCATATCCCCCAGTTTCTCCGGGTTGGAGTGGGAACGCACCCTGCCGTCCAGATCGAACACCACGGCGTATTTTATCGTCTTGTTCAGAGCCAGGGTGTTCACGAGAAAATGCAGCGAGAATAGATCTTTTTTCGGGAACATGGCCGCGCCGGCCCTCTTGGAAAACATCCTGGTAGACTGACGCATATCCTCTAAGATGGAATTCCTGGTGTCATTGAGTATAAAGCCGGCGGTGCCGAGCATGATCAGCAGCACAAGCACGGAAAAGCCAATGAAGACGTTTATGGCGACTTCCCTGAGCCGGTTTGTTTTCATGATCTTTAGGACAGCGACCGAAGTTTATTTGCTTCCGGAAACGCTCCTTATCTTGTCCCGCAGTTCCGCGGCAGGCTGATAGGAGGGATATATGGAAGAGAGTTCATTGAGCGACTCCAACGCCGCGGCCATATCGTTATTACTGTAAGCGCCCACCGCTTTGTAATACAGGCTTTCCACTTTTTTAGTGTCCGACGGAGAAAGATTCACCGGAGTCTCTTTTGTGGACGGCACCACTGCTAACGGCTGGATTTTCCGGCCCAGCAGCACCCTGAACCCCAGGGCGGCGCTCAGGCTCAACCCTGTGTCCGGAAAAAGGTCCAAGACCGGGGCTATTTCGGCAAAAATGGTAAAGCGCCCGTCATTGAAAAAATATTGCAGCCCCACCGGAAGCCTGGCCCCGACCAGCGACTTATCCGCCAGTTTGATCCTGCCCCCGAGGCCGTAATAAAGCGGAAGTTTGCCTCCAGCGGTCTTAAAGGCGTCGTTCCTGAACCAGAGATAATCGGCATGCAGGTTCAGGCTCTTTTCACCCAAAAAGGACCAGGCGGCAGCGGCGTCTACCGCTTTATCGCCGCCAAGGTCCCGCTTAGCGCTTATACCTGTCGGCTCACCAGCTATAAAACCCAGTTCGTACTGACCGCCGGCAAAACAGGGATAAGGACCAAAAAAAGAAACCGCCAGCAAAAGATATATATTCTTCACACGTTCACCTTTAAAGGCCGCCACACAGGATACCGCTTATCGTATTTTATCGACTTTCCCGGCGCACCTGTCCGGCGCTTTACTCCGACCGGGCGCATAAATACGGCTGCCTGGGACTGGAACTTATTTTAACAAGAGATCCCGCGACAATTTCAGGTCGCGGGAGGAACTGCCGGCCCAGATCGTGAAGCGTCCCGGATCCACCATCCAGCCTTTGCCTGAGTCGTTATAATAAGCAAAAGCGGAACGATCCAGCGGCACGCGCACGGTCCGCGTTTCACCCGCGGCCAGCCGCATCTTTGAGAAGCCCTTGAGCTCGCGCAGGGGCCTTGGCAGGGCGGGCGAAACCTCGCCTACATAGATCTGCACTGTTTCTTCCCCGGCCCGCGCGCTCGTGTTCCGTACCGTGACAGCAACGCTCATTAATGGAGCCTGAGCGCTGTCGCTTGATATTTCCAGTTCCATGTTTTCGTAAGCGAAACTCGCGTAGGATAAGCCATAGCCGAAGGGGAATAGCGGGGCTATATCCTTCGCGTCAGCGTGACGATAGCCGACGAATATCCCCTCGGTGTAACGGACCATCCCGTTTTCTCCCGGGTAAGCCCCGAAGGACGAGGCGTCCTGCTCGCGAACCGGGAAGGTGACCGGCAAACGCCCGCCGGGCTCCGCGCCAAGAAGAACCTCAGCCACCGCCTGTCCGCCCTCCTGTCCCGGATACCAGGGCAGCAGAATAGCGCCGACCTTATCCGCCCACGGCATCAGCACGGGAGTCCCGGTAAATAAAACCACCACGGTATTGGGGTTGGCTTTGGCAACGGCCTCAATTAATGCGTCCTGCCCCGGAGGCAGGGCCAACGTCATCCGGTCTCCGCCCTCCGACTCATACTGATCGGAGAGTCCGGCAAATATAACGGCCGCGTCCGCGCCGGTTGCAGCCTTGACCGCCTCGGCGATATGATCCTCGGGCGGAATGGCCGCGCGCAGACGGATCTTAACTTTGCCCTTGTCGCTGAAAGTTTCAAACCGTATGTTATGCTCGCTTCCGGCCTGAAGGTCCGCGGCCCAGGCCAGGCACTCCCAAAGGGGGTTAGACCAGTCGCTTAAAACCTGGACGCCGTCTATAAACAGCCGCGAGCCGCCAGACTGAACTACAAATTCATAACGCCCGGTGCGCGGCACTATGAACTTGCCCGTCCAGCGCGCGGAGAACCCGTCCTCGGGCTTGCCGGGGATAGGGGCTTTCTTCAAGTCAAAATCCACTTTGGGGTCCACGCGGCTGAGAGCCGGCGCGCCTTCCAGCTTCTGGTTGGCGAAATATTCGCCCAGCAGTCCGTGCCCCGTGCCTGAGGACGGCGCCAACATATCTTCAGGTATGGCCGCGTCCCGTTCGGGAAGGCCCACACCTTCAGCGTATACTATCCGGTCGCCGGGCCAGGACTTGCGCAAAACGTCCAGCGGGCTGGCGGATGGCGCATGGTAAACCTTGGAGCTTCCCCCGCCCGCCGCGCGCAGCACGGCGGCATTGGGGCCGATAACCGCCAGCTTTTTGGACCGCTCCGGAGTCAGCGGCAGCAGCCCGCCTTTATTTTTAAGCAGCACCATGCCCTCTCGAGCCATGCGGCGCGCCAGCTCCAGATGCTCGGGACCGGCCACTATGGATTTAGGCGGACGGTCAGCGTCTTTTCGCTCAAAAACTCCGGCAGTGAACAGTACACGCAGAATGCGCCGGGCCTTATCCTCTATCGTCGTCACGGAAACCCGGCCTTCCTTCACCGCTTTTTCCAGCGGCGCAGTAAAATAATAGCCCCAGGGCATTTCCAGATCCAGCCCGGCGTTGGCCGAGCCTTCTGTGCTATGGGTGGCCCCCCAATCGGAAACAACAAATCCTGGAAAACCCCATTCTTTCTTAAGGACCTGGTCGAGTAGGAACGGATTTTCCCCGGCGAAGAGGCCGTCTACGCGGTTATACGCGGCCATAACCGTCCACACGCCGGCACGCACCGCGGCCTCGAAGGCAGGGAAAAAAATTTCGCGCATGGCGCGGCGGTCCGCCCTGACGTCAACCGCCATCCGGCCCGTCTCCTGGTTATTGAGCGCGTAATGCTTTACGCTGCCGATAACTCCCTGCCCCTGCAGCCCCGAAACAAAAGCGGAGGCGAGACGGGCGTTGAGATAGGGGTCCTCGCCGTAACTCTCGAAATTCCGGCCGCTGTAGGGATTGCGGGCTATATTGACGCAGGGCCCCAGCAACATATCTTTGCCCATAGCCAGAGCTTCAAGGCCCATGGCGGCCGCGGCCTCGTTAATAAGCGCGGGGTCGAAGGCTGCGCCCATAGAAACGCCGGACGGGAACGCTGTCGCCGTGATATCCCAGCGCGAAACTCCCAGCGGACCATCGGTCATTCTGATGGGCGGGACGCCAAGTTCCGGAAAGGAGTAGGTCTCCATCTCCCAGCCGCCGGCTATCGCTATCTTCTGGGCAAGGGTCATGCGGCCTAGCAGATCGGACACGCGCGCCTCGACAGGCGCCTTGGCGTCTTTATACACGGCCGGCGGCTCAACCGCTGACAAAGGCGCCGTCAAAAGCAGCAAGGGGGCAAAAAATTGGAACCATTTATATTTGATCATAGTTTTTATTTCCTTTACACGCGGTCATATCAACCTGGAACTAAAGTTTACAAAAGGGCGACGGGAAAAGCAAAACATACGACCGACCGGCCAGGGCTCTAATTCCGCGCTAAAAGCGAACGCGTTTCCGTCCCGGATAATATATAATAAGCCTGACAGTTCATAGGAATCGCCATGCCCGACAATATAGTCTATTCTACCGATCCGGATTGGAAGCCGCCGTGCCCGGCCTGCGGTAAAAGCCCGTGCGGCTGCGTTTCATTATCAGGCAAACCGAAACAGACTGAGCCGGCGCGGATCTCGTTCCGCCGGGGACACAAAGGCAGCGGACTGACCGTCATCGAAAGGATACAAATGCATCCGGCCGGGAAAGAAGAGCTTCTGAAAAAGTTTAAAAAAAGGCTGGGGGTGGGCGGCGCGGTGAAACTGGGGGCGCTGGAACTCCAGGGAGACCACAGAGACGCGGTGGAAACAGAACTCAAAAACCTGGGCTACAAAGTGAAACGGCTTGGCTGATAACATCAGTGGCGAGTGGTTGCAAATGTTAAAATAAATTTTTCTTTACCAGCCTAGACTTCATCGCTTATTTTCCGCAATACTTACTTTCCACGCGGTTTCGCACGGTTTCATAACTATAGCTCGCCTTCATCACCAGCGGATAACTGATCTCGTCTTCGTTCTTCACCATCTCAACAATCAATCTGCTTTCCAGATAAGCCAGGGCCGGGTCCGTACCCGGGATCCGCGCGCAGAAAGCCGAGGGGCTCATGTCTTTGGTCTCCATGGCGACATGCTCCGCGTAACCTTCCTTCCGCCAATCAGCCATGCCAAAATAACTCAGCACGCCCACCGTATTTTTAATCTGAAGCTTCACAAGCTCATGAATAATGACGCTCTCAAGCACCCGCCCCAGTCCGCCAACAGTGGGACCGTAAGCCATATTTTTATCAATATCGGCTGAAGCGACAAACACTTTACCGCTTGCCGGGTGCGCGCAGGCGAATTCTTTCCTACAGAAAGGCGCCAGAAAGGTATACTCCCCGTAACCCGCCGTCAGATAAACTTCAAAGTTCTGATCGGGGTCATAGAAATCGTCGGCAGAGATTTTTGTATATACTTCCGACAGCAGTCTGTCCGGAGATTTGGGAAGCGGATCGTGGGTATAAAGGGTAAGGTTCTTATAGCCATAATTAGAGCTAAAAAGAAGAGCCGGGTAGAGCGTCAGGCCGCAATAAGCCGCCGCCGCCAGCAGCACGCAAAAAAAGAAAAATCTTCCCTTGGTCATAAAACCTCCCCTAACCCTGAAAATTGCAGCTGTATTTTTTACTTAAAATATTTCAAATGTCACGAGTCCAAGAGCCCCAAAACCACTTCTGACCGGATTTTAAATCAACCGGCCCCGACTATAAAATACCAGATAAAGAGCGCGATCACCAAAGCGATGAGCTTTATGCTCCAGTTCCTGGTTATCATTTCGGGAATATTCATAAGGGTTGCGGAGGCTGCGGCTGGGCCGGGGATGAAGGCCGGGGGCTTTTCCTCAAAAGCGTCTTCTCGGTTTTGGAGCGGTAAAGCTGATAGAGCATGGTTTCAAGATCTTTCGGATCCACGGCCTGCTGCAGCTTACCGTTTCTGGAAACGGAGATAAGCCCGGTCTCTTCAGACACGGTCACAATTATGGCATCAGCTATCTCGCTTAAGCCCAGCGCTGCGCGGTGGCGCATGCCGAGTATCTTGGAAAGTTCCTGCTGCTCCGTGAGCGGCAGAATACATCCGGCGGCCACTAAGCGGTTATTGGATATAATCACGGCTCCGTCGTGCAGATGGGTATTAGGGTGGAAGATAGTGAGCAACAACTCCTTTGAAACCTCGCCATTCACGCGTACCCCGGTCTCCACAATATCGCGTAGCCCCATGTCCTGTTCAAGAACCACCAGCATGCCGATTTTCTTTTCTGCGGCGAACCTGATAGACTCCATCAGCTCGGCGATAAAGCGGTACTCCTGCGAGATAAGGATGCGTCCCAGGGGGTTGGAACCAATATTCGCCAGTGCCACGCGTATCTCAGGCTGAAAAACCACTATCAGCAGGAAGATGCCGGCCAGCCAGAAATTCTGCAGCAGCCACGCGGTCGCTCCCATTTTAAAAAATTTGGCCAGTGAGGTGATGATGGCCAATATAAACACTCCCCATACGACGTTCATGGCCCTGGTGCCCTTAATGAGCAGAATAAGCCGGTAAACGATGTAATAGACGACAAAAATGTCGAAGATGTTTTTTAAATAGTCCAGATACATAAAACTCCAGTGGTTAGTGAACAGTGATTAGTGGTTGGTGAAGGATATTTCCTTGAGACATACTGGACCACTTATCACTTTCTTTCGTACCGGCTAGTGAGAACCAACCGCTTCTCCGGGCTCCTGTCCCTTCATGATTACATCCATCTCGGCTGCGTCTATGACTTCCTTCTCTATCAGAGTCGCCGCGATGGCGTCCAGCGATTTTTTATTGGCCGTCAATATGCCTTTGGTCTTCACAAAGCATTCCTGCACTATGCGCTTAACCTCGTCGTCTACATTTTTGGCGGTCTCGTTGGAATAAGCCGGCTGGCGCATTATGTCCCTTCCGAGAAACACTTCGGACTCGTCTTTTCTGAGAGAAAGCGGCCCGATCTTCTCGCTCATTCCAAACTCCATTACCATCTTCTGAGCGTAGTTGCTGACCTTGGAGAGGTCGTCGTGCGCGCCGGTGGTGATTTCGTTAAAAGTCAGTTCCTCCGCCGCCCGGCCGCCCAGCAGGATGGAAAGCTTGTTAAGGATCTCCGTCTTAGAGGTCAGGTACTTATCCTCCATCGGCAGCTGAAGCGTGTAACCCAGAGCCGGGCCCCGGGGGATGATAGACACCCGGTGCACCGGATCGGAACCGGGAAGCATCCTGGCGACCAGCGCGTGGCCAGCCTCATGATAAGCAACAATCTTCTTCTCGTTTTCGGATATCAGACGGGATTTTCGCTGAGGGCCGGCGATCATTTTCTCGATGGCTTCCTCGATATCCTTCTGTTCTACGAATTTCCTGTCGTGCTTGGCGGCCATGATGGCGGCCTCGTTAATGATATTGGCAAGGTCCGCTCCTACGAATCCGGGGGTGTGCCGGGCAATGACGTTTAAATCCGTATCCGGACCCATCTTAACCTTGAGGGCGTGAACATGGAGCACCTCGGTGCGGCCTTTGATATCCGGAATGGGCACATTAATGCGGCGGTCAAACCTGCCGGGCCTTAGAAGGGCGGGGTCAAGAACGTCCGGACGATTGGTGGCGCCGATAAGGATAATGCCATCGTTAGATTCGAAGCCGTCAAGCTCCACCAGCATCTGATTAAGTGTCTGTTCGCGCTCATCGTGCCCCCCGCCTATGCCGGCGAAACGGGCCCGTGCGACGGCGTCAAGCTCGTCGATAAACACGATGGCTGGAGCGCTCTTTTTGGCGCGCTCAAAAAGATCGCGCACGCGCGAAGCGCCCACGCCCACGAACATCTCCACGAACTCAGAGCCGGAAGACGTAAAGAACGGAACATTGGCTTCGCCCGCTATGGCGCGGGCCAGCAGGGTCTTGCCGGTGCCGGGAGGACCGTACAAAAGCACGCCTTTGGGCAATTCTCCGCCCAGAAGCTTGTATTTTTTAGGATTTTTAAGATAATCAACTATGTCGTTAAGCTCTTCCTTCGTCTCATCACAGCCGGCCACATCTTTAAAAGTCACCTTCTGTTTCTTCAGGTCCTGCTGCTTGGCGCGCGACTTGCCGAAAGACATTGCCTGCTTGCCGCCCATCTGCGCCTGACGGAAGAAGAGGAACCACCACAGAAACACGAATATCGCTATCCAGCCGAGGTTTAAAATGAGGCTCGTAATCCAGCTCTTATCGGCCTCACCCGCAAAGTTCTTTATACCGCCGGCCTCCATATCCTCCACCAGTTTGGCGTCGGCAAGCGGAATTGTCCTAAAAGAAGCCGTGCCTGCCCCCTCTTTGTATTCGCCCTTTATCAGGTCGGGGCGCACGGTAACCTTCGTCACTTCTCCGGCCTTAACCTTGGCCTTAAATTCCGAGTAAGGTATCGCCTTTTCCTTATCGATGGTTTTCACATTCTGATAGACGGCTATAAAAAGCGTGAAAGCCAGGACCCAAAAGAGCATTTGTTTCAGATTTTTTTTCAATGGCATTATTTTTTTCCTTCAATAACCGTTTTTTTAAGCACGCCAATATATGGCAGATTTCTGTAAAGCTCGTTATAGTCCAGGCCGTACCCCACCACAAATTTATTGGGGATTACAAAGCCGGAGTATTTTATCGGAATTTTTGTTTTGCGGCAGCTGGGCTTGTCCAACAGCGTGCAAATCTCCAGAGAACGGGGTTGCCTTGTGCTTAAATTTTTCAGAAGATACTTCATGGTAAGCCCCGAGTCCACAATATCCTCTACGATAATAACATCCCGGCCCTCAATATTCTGCTTGAGATCTAGAATTGTGCGGACCACTCCGGTGGACTGGGCGCCGGAATAGGACGTGACCATCATAAAATCCACATTGGTGTCTATATTTACGCGCTTAATCAGGTCTGAAAGAAAAGGCACGCAGCCCTTCAAAACCCCCACCAGCGTGACGCAGCGGCCTTTATAGTCCTTCGAGATCCGGGCGGAGAGTTGGGCAATACGCGTCTGCAACGCAATATCGGTTACAAGTATCTCCTCTAAATCCTTATGCATAGGCCTATATTTTAGGTTTTTTAGAGTAAATTTTCCATTGGAAACTTGCGGACGGGAAAAACGCGGCGGGTAAGGCAGCGGCAAGTCATTACTTACTAGTCGATTATTGCTATCACTATCCGCTGATGATTATTTACCGGGGGAAAGTTGGGAGTAAAAAAACTGGGACATTATCTGCGAGACCAGACCGGGGTTTTCCTTAAGTTCCTCCACCGAATTTATTTTGCGGGCACTTGAGATATCCCGCATGAAAACTGCGTCAAGCTGTTCGGTCGCGCTCTTATCCAGAATATTGAGGTTAAGTTCGGTATCGGACCGCTCGCCGCGTGGATGGATATTATAGGACCCGATGCTGGTATACAACCCGTCCACTGTCATAAACTTAGAATGAAGCGTATCGCCTTTACCCTGCTTTAAATACACATTGGCGCCCGCCTGTACGAACGGAATCAGGCATTTTGCCATGGCGTCGATTATGGGTCTGCCCTCGGCGTCTATGCTCTCTTTGGAATTGGTCAGGATGTTCACTTCCACGCCGCGGGCCCGGGCGTCCAGTACGGCCTGGGTTACCACCGGAATCGCCACCATATAAGCGTTCTCGATGTTGATAACATTGCTGGCGCCGTACATTGCTTTTATTATGCTCACGAGTATAGGCGAAGTTTTGGGCGGGTCCTGCAACATTATCGAGATTCTGGCCGAACCAGCCTCAAAATCACCGTTATCAGAGCCGGGGTCCAGGGTCCGGAACGGAAGATTCATCTCCTTTACCTTGGCGTTCCATATCCGGGCGAAAATCCTGCGCGACTGGAGCGCGGCGGGGCCGGAGTATATAATGTCAGTGTCACGCCATTTGAAGAAGTTGGGGTCTCTGTGCGAATAGGGGTCGCCAAAATTCATGCCGCCGACAATCGCGTATTTATCGTCAGCTATCATCATCTTAACGTGCCAATAGTCCCCTCCCCTTTCAGAGTCCTCATACCGGATGATTTCAATGCCGGCGTCCTTCATCATCTTTACAACTCTGCGACCGTGGGAGTAGACGATTTTATTGTCCAGAATGATCTTAATCTCAACCCCCTGCTTCTTCTTTTCAATTAGCATTTGGGCGGTCTGATACCCGGTGATATCGTCATAAAAAGCCCAGGTGGAAATGAGCAGACTCTTTCTGGCGTTCTTTATCAGGCTGTCCTTAACCTCAAAGGCTTCTTCCCCGTCTATAAGCAGTCTGGTCGAGTTACCATCCATGAACAAGGCCCCGGTTGCCTCTTCAAATTCCTTTACAAAGCCGGGCTCCGTGAAAAGGGAAGGCTGGCCCTGATTTCTGGCCTTAAAAGAGGTTTTTTTCACTATAGCGCTGACCCGTTTTGAGATTTCATCAAAAGACGGGGCGGCACCGGTCAAAGGAAGACCGAGGTCGCCGAGCTGCGCGAGTATGGCGTGCCAGATGACAACAGCGTTGCCGGAATTAGAAATTGGCTCGGGGAGAGGCATGTCGGACGGGACCAGGGAGGATGAGCCGGACAGCGCGGGCATAGGCAGGACCGCCCGGAAGCCGCTTTGGGACACAGCAAAAGCCGGAGCCGGACGATCCTGTGCGCCTGGCCCGGCATAAACCGGAAGATCCTCGGAAAGCCGGACGCCCAAAGCTTCCGCGGTCCTGATTATCCTGCCCTGGTAATCTTTTAATTTGGCTTCATCCGCGGCGGCGTTGTATACGCCCTGGGCCTGCGCCAGCTGCTGCGAAAAAATCATCAGAAAAAGCATGAATTTAGGGTTTGCGCCTTTAACCATAATATAGTTTAACGTCATCCGGCTATTTTTTAAAGGGTCAAAGAGGCATAAAAGGACATAAAAAAGGCCCAGACTGGTCTGGGCCCTTTAGCGACAAACACCTTACTCACACCAAGTTAGTCCAGATCCATGGGATTTATGGGCCGTGAGGTGTCGCCGGAATCTTTTATGCGCTTCTTCTCTTTTTCAAAATTATCCAGAAGCTCTTTTTTCTTCCGCTCCATATCGCCCTGCGCTTTGGAAAAATAATCATCCAGCCTGGACTTGTCATCCTTTATCTTTTTCAGGGCTTCCTGCATCTGGTCAGCGCCCTCTTTAACTTCTGGTTTTACCCAGTGCCTGAGAACTTTACCGGTCTTTTTTTCCACTTCTATCCGCGCCTTGCAGCAGGGACAATCTATAAGAAAGGTTTCTTCTTCCATAAAGTCTCCAGGAGTTAGGATGGACAACAGTTTAGAGGCAAAGCAATTTGGATGCAAAGCAGTTTAGCCTTATAGACTTTGCCTCCTTACCTCCAGACTGCCTTACTTCCAACTGGCCTTACGTCTAAATTGCTAGTTTGCTTTGCCTCTGACCGGCTTTACATCTACACTTCTACTTTATTCCCCATAACTTATGCATCTGGGGGAGTATCCGGACATCTTCAAGCTGTAAAATAGCTGCCCGGTAAAAAGCCGCCAATTGAGCTACCGAAGGCGGCTCTAAAAGGCCAATGGGCGTTACCGGCTGGATAAAGAACGGCATGCCGGCGCGCACCGAAGCGGCCAACTCCGCTCCCTTTTTAATTTCTGCCAGCGTAGTTTTAGAAGTTACCACTATTTTCACGAAAGTTTTTTCCGGAGCCAGGGAGAGAAATTTTTTATGCTCAGCCCACAGCGCTTTGCCAGTAGGCCCCGGAAGTTTTATATCAGCGGCCACCACGTCTATCGCGGTTAGCAACCCCGCAAGTTCCCGATAGCAGACGCCGTTGGTTTCCAGATGGGTTTTAAGACCCAGGCTGCGGGCGTATAAAGCCAGTTCCCTGAGGGCGGCAGGCTGCAGCAGCGGTTCCCCCCCCGTGAAGGAAACCGACCGGACGCGTTCTTTAAGCGCCATTTGTTTTATCTTTTTTTTGATTCCGGAAAGTGCGGCCAGCTTCCCCCGGCTCCCGGCCGCGGGCTCATCGCAATAGGCACAGCCAAGATTACAGCCTGCGAACCTTACAAAAACCTGTTTCTGGCCGGCGTAAAGCCCTTCTCCCTGTATGGAAACAAATATTTCGTAGATTTTCGCTTTCATAATATCAGAAGGTAAAGACATTTAGAAGCAAAGCAGTCTGGAGGTAAGGATGCAAAGTCTGCGCTAAATTGCTTTGCTTCTAAACTGCTTTGCATCTAAAGCGCCGGATCCTTCATGCCGGCGTCCTTAAACCCTTTGGCTCTCAGCTTACAGGAGTCGCACCGCCCGCATGGAGCGACCCCCCCGGCATAACACGACCAAGAGTGCCGGAGCGGAGCGGCCAGCCGAACGGCCAGCTCTATGATCTCTTTCTTGCTGAGACGTATAAGCGGCGTGAGCAGCTTTATTTTTTTACCTGACGCGCCCTGGCGGGTACCGGCCGCCACGGCTTTTTCAAGCGCCCGGTAAAATTCAGGTCGACAATCCGGGTAGCCGGAATAATCTATGACATTGGGCCCCATAACTACGGCGGCGGCTCCGATAGAATCGGCAAGCGAGACCCCTATCGAAGCGAACACGAGGTTCCTGCCCGGAACATACGTGGACGGAATCCCCCCCCCGTGGCCTATTTTTGAAAGACTGAATTTTGGCAGCCTTTTTTTATTATCAACAAGAGAACTGACTTCCAGCCATGGGAAATCCAGCTTAATCTCATAAAGCTTAACGCCGAGGGCTGCGGCTATGCGGCGCGCGCAGAGGTTCTCCTTTCTGTGACGCTGGCCGTAATCAAAGGAAACGGCCGCGCAGTCGTAACCCTGGTCCATGGCCCAGCAAAGGGCGGTGGTGGAATCCAACCCGCCTGAAAAAAGAACTACGGCTTTTTTAATTTTCATAGAATTTAAATATCTGACGCGTCTGTTATCGTCCCGCACGCTCCGGACAGCTTCACCAGGGGCACCACATCCATTGTCCCATTCTCCAATATTATATCCAGGTCGCGCTTCCCGGTCTCCGGTCTGAAAGCCATGAAGTCCGACATCCTGGCGCTCAGGCGTACCTCATCCAGCGCCGCCGCGAACGATTCACGGCCCTCAATGGCGTCGGCAAAAGCGCGCGCGCAAATAAAATCCTCGACATGTTTTTTGTCGTAATACAGACAGGCTGGAACGATAAGCGTGTCCATCGGTTTTTCCTGACAGTGCCGCGCCACAAAGGGCATATTAGCGAAACAGCCTATAAGGATCTCTTCAGCCTTTATCAGCGACGCGACAGCCGGGGAGCCGGAATTGGTGACGATCAGCGCCGACCGTGAGGCGTCTGAAGAGTGCAGAGCTATGTAGGGTGAGTTGTCGTATTTATCCACTTCCGGCGGAAAGTCAATCTCGGAAAACAAATCAGATTCTTTTTCAATAGCTTTTACGGCCACGGCGCGGGCGGGATCAGAGTACATCCTGATGTCCCTGCGGCCGCTTTTTAAGAGGGCGCAAACCGTATTGGAAAACCTGAACAGGTCTATGACTATGCCGCGGCCGCGCCATATCCTGGCTTCCTGCGGCTCATAAGCGACTTTTACTAAGCCGCGGCTATTTTGCGGCCGTTGAAATATCTGTGACATATTTGAAGGCGAGGGCGCTGATAAAGGTTTCCAGCTCCTGATAAACTCCAAGCTGATCCCCGCCAGTCACGGTTTCTTCTCCGATTATGAGGCCGTCGGCGCCTATCCCGGCAGCCATCTTCCTGGCCATTTTTTTCTGGCGGTTCAAACCGGACTTATCGTCGACGGGGAATCTTTGACTGTGGATGATGGCGATGGCGCCCCATGGTTTGGCCGTCTCCTCCTTTGAGGAGAAGACCTGCACTTCAGCGGCGGATCTGGCGGGAAACCAAGGCCCGACCTGGATTATATCTGGCTTTGAAGCGGCGCAGGCGGCGGCCAGAATGATCGGCGCAAAAAAAAACGCCTTACTCATCTGGGTGGCTCTAAACCAAGCTCCCTGCATATCTTCCTCACGGTAAAATCCGCTATCTCGGTATGCCGTGTGACGGGAATTTCTTTACTGGTGGCGGGATTGGTGAAAACAGAATACTTACCGCCCTCCCTTGAAAGCAGGCAGCCGTTAGCTACCAGGTACCGGACAAGATCTTTTCTTTTCATAACTTACCTCTTAAACATATTCTATTAAAAACAGGGCATTAAATGTTTGTTTTTTACCTCAGGCGAGCTTATATCTTTGCTGCTGCGCTAGTCCGCGCTACGGTATATCCGTGATATAAGCTTCCAGCTCACGGCGGCCTTCCCCATGAAAATCTGCACAAAAGAGACACTCCCCTCCTCGTTCTCAAAGACCAGCAGATTCCTGCCGCCATCGTTCAGCGTTCCTTTAAGCTGCCCGTACGAAGCGGGCATCCCTCCCGGCACTACGGGCTCCTCCGGCTCCGCCGTTGAGGGCTCATTATCTGAAAATCGGCCGACATAATCTTCGTCACCTCTGGTATCTATTATTACGGCCCCCTCTTCCTCAGACTGCGCGCCCCTGGCGGGCTCGTTTTTTTCGGTCTTGATCCCGATCGGAGCGGATTTACCGTACTCTTTCTGCACCGAAACGGCTTTCCGCTTCGAAGCCTGTTTTGCCCGAGACTGAACCGCTGTCACGGTCCCGGTAGATATGGTCTCGTCCTGACCGCAAGCGGGCGCGGCCAGGAATAATACAAAAGCAAGACTTAATACTGTTTTCATAATCCCTCCTAGTGTGGCTAGAATCTATGCACTTCCACGCGGCCGGTTTTTATACCGAGGAGCCGCAGCGCCAGAGTTTTAAATTTCTCGGGAGCGTCACTTGCAATAAACCGGATCCTCCCCCTGCCGGACGCGTTCAGCAGCTTTCTGGAAGCCAGGTTGGTCATGGCCTCCGCAGCCGCGGCCGCAGCCGAATCCACGATCTTAACTCCGCCGCCCAGTACCCGCGCTATCACGTTCTTCAGCAGCGGGTAGTGGGTGCAGCCCAATATTACCGTATCAAAGCCCTTTTTTTTAAGCGGTTTCAGATATTCGCAAGCAACCAGTTCCGTCAGCGGTTTAGCGCACCATCCCTCTTCAACAAGCGGCACGAACAGCGGACACGCTTTTTCATACACCCTTACTCCGGGTTTAAGTTTTTTAAGGGCCCGGCCGTAGGCTCCGCTCGATATGGTAGCGGTGGTTCCGGTCACCAGAATACGATTATTGGCGGTGGCGACGGCGGCGGCTCTGGCGCCTGGCTCTATGACGCCAATCACGGGCACTTTCGAAATTTTGCGCGCCTCCGACAGGGCAAGCGAGGAGGCCGTGTTGCAGGCCACTATAATAAGCTTTACTCCGCGGCCTGAAAGCAGCGCCGTAATCTCTTTGGAAAAATCGATAACCGCTTCCTTTGACTTGGTGCCGTAAGGAACGCGCGCCGTGTCCCCGAAATAAATAATATTCTCGCAAGGCATAAGCCGCCTGACGGCCCTGAATACAGTGAGCCCGCCCAGTCCCGAATCGAAGATACCTATCGGACTTTTTCGATTTATCATAAAATCTGTGGCTCGTATAGAGGCAAAGCAGCCTGGATGCAAAGCAATTTAGCGCAGACTTTGCTTCCTTACCTCCAGATTGCTTTACTTCTAACTGGCTTTACATCCAGACGGCTTTGCTTCTCGCCACTAAATTGCTTTATGTCTAACTGGCTTTACGTCTAAATTGCTAATTTACTTACTTCCACTTTTTCAACTGCACGTATTTCATTATACCCTTATAGATGGCATTGGCCGCCTTGGCGCGCACCTTTTTATCGTTCATGTCCTTCTGATCCCTGGTATTGGTCATGAAGCCCAATTCTACCAGAACACCGGGGGTGTAGGTACCGCGCAGGACGTAGAAGGCGGCCTGCTTGACACCGCGGTTGACGAACGGCGTGCTTTTTTCAAGTTCCTTGGATATAAGTCCGGCCAGTTGACTGCCTTCATTGACATACTCATTCCTGGCCAGGGAGTGCAGCAGCATAGCCGAGGCGTCGGATGGCTCCGCGCTATCCTCAAGGCCGACAACAGAGTTTTCGTAATCGGCGACTTCCGCGGCCCAGGGGTCCGAGGCGTTTTCCGACATAAAATAAACTTCAAAGCCTTTTTCGCGCCTGTCGCGCGAAGCATTGGCGTGGATAGAGATAAAGATATCCGCTTTATAGTTGTTGGCGATATCCGGCCTTTTGTTAAGCGGGACAAAAACATCGGAATCGCGGGTAAGGATCACGTCGAATATATCCTCATCTTTGAAGATGTTGTAAAGTTCCTTAGCCATCAGCAGATTTATTTCCTTTTCCCTGAGACCGAACGCTTTTCTGCCGCCGGCATCTTTGCCGCCATGTCCCGCATCTATAACTATCCGCTTACGTCCCCCTTTATCCAGCACGAACTTATCCGGGATATTAACACCCGCGGGAGAAGCGTACCCCCCGGCTTCCACCCCGGTTGAGAGTGCCGACGCGACCGCGTCAGAGCCCTGAGCGTCGGGGGCAATTACCCGGATTTCGGCACCGACGGCCGGCGAAGGCGGTTCTATCCCGGGAACGGCGGGGCCGTTTATGCTCTGCGATATGGGTTTTTCTCTTTTCTCTATATCAAAAACAAGCCGACCGGGTCCGGATAGCTTAAAAGAGGAAACCTTACCGAAGTTGTCACCCGGAGTGATTACAATGCGGGCCATCTTATTTTCCTGGAACACATCCACGCGTGTTATCACTCCGTCCGAGATGTTAATCTTATCTTCGGCTTCGACCACTCCATTGGGCACGGTTATGGAAAAAACATTGTTCTCCTTCTGTGATGTCTGATATTCCAGCGGCTCTTCCATATAGACAACCAGTCTGGTCTTATCCTTATAGGAGTAGTAGTTTATCGAACTGATATTTATCTTCTGCTGCGCGGCCAGGACGCCGGTGTCCGGGTTATAATCCAGCTTGAACCCGAAAGCCCTGGCAAAATGCTTTGAGACGAAAAAACTCATCGCCAGAAAGGCGCTCCCGCCACGCACGATCAGCGGATTAGGGAGAGAGACCTTTGTGTCGTTCAGCATGACCGAATCCGACTTCATAAAGAACAGGATTTTGTTGCCTTTATTCTGAAGCAGCAGCTTGCCGCTTACCGGATACCAGTAGATCTTGCCGCCCATCAACTTAGCCGACTTATTCGCGTCCAGGTACAACGTGTCATTCAGCGTATAAGTGCCTATCTTGCCCACGTATCCGCCGTTCTTCATATATGTTACGTCGTCAACCCTGGCCGCGGCGTTAATATAACCGGCGGCAACCATTAAAACCACCGGTAAAACTCTTTTTAGTAAAGTTCGCATTTAAACCTCTCCATATTTCAGTCTCGTCCTATGAGATATTTTACTCTAATATTATCCTGTAGTCTTCCCATGTCAGCAAGGGATCCGACAACACCTTGACGCTCCGGTGCACATTTTTTTCGATAAGGTCCTGTTTCTTTTTCAGAACTTCCATCAGCATAGGATTTACAACCACCCGAAGATTTCCGCCCGGACGGCCGAGAGTGAGGTTCTGGATCTCGCGTTGAATCTTTATTCTGATACTTTCGCTTGAAAGCACCCGGCCTGAGCCGTGGCATTCCGGGCACTCCTCGGTAAGAAGGCTGACTGTGCTCTCACGCTTGCGCTCACGCGTCATCTCAACCAGACCCAGCCGCGTGATAGGCAGAATCCTTATCTTCGCCCGGTCGCGCCGCACGGCGTCCTCCATAACATCCACAACCTTGTGGCGGTTGGACGCTTTTTTCATGTCGATAAAATCTATAACAATGATGCCGCCGATATTCCTCAGGCGCAATTGTCTGGCGACTTCCTGCGCGGCCTCAATATTGGTCATCGTAACCGTCTCTTCCTGTGAGCGGTTGCCGGTAAAGCGGCCGGTGTTGACGTCTATAGCACACAGCGATTCGGCTTCCTGAATTATGATACTGCCGCCGTTTGGCAGTTCAACCTTTATCTTGCGCAGCTCCTCTATCCCTTTTTCGATATTGAACGCCTTAAAGATGGGGGTTTTATTGTCGTAATACTTCACACGCTCCTTCAGGTCCGGGGATATCTTGGTAACAAACTCCAGCGTGTTTTTATAATCGTCCTTATTATCCAGCATATAGATGGACACATCGTCGGACAGGATGTCCCGGGCAACCTGCAGCGCCGTGTCCATGTCTTTGTGAAGGAGGCAGGGCGGCCGGGCGGTCTCAAAACTCTTCTGGATAGAATCCCAAAGCCGCAACAAAAACTTAAGCTCGCGCTCAAGTTCCTCTTCGCTGGCCCCCTCCGCCTCGGTGCGCATAATGCAGCCTTTCTTACCCAGCTCATTAGCGACCGTAATCTTTCTTATGATCTCGGAGAGGCGCTTTCTTTCCTCGGGGGTTTCGATATTCTTGGATACGCCCACGAATTCCTGGAAGGGAGTCAGGACCAGGTACCGGCCCGGAAGCGAAACATCCATGGTAACTTTCATACCCTTAGTACCTATGGCGTCCTTAGTGACCTGCACCATAACTTCCTGGTCTTTTTTAAGCAGTCTTTCGATGGGGTCGCGCTGGCTGCCCAAGACGTCCGAAATATAAATATAGGCGTTCTTGTCCAGACCGATGTTGACGAACGCGCTGGAGATGCCGGGCAGCACATTTTCCACCACGGCCTTATAAATATTCCCCACGATATTCGTGTTGCTCCGGCGTTCCCAGAAAAGTTCGGCCAGGCGGCCGTCTTCCAGAATAGCTATTCTTGTTTCTTCAAAAGAGGTGTTTGCGAATATCTCTTTTTTTACTTTCTTCTGATTGTTCATAGTATGTAAATTCTCCTTACACTTTTTTAATTACAGGATTGCGGAGTAAGCGTTAAAGATTAAGACCCTTAACTTCTTAAACCTTGCTCTCTGATTACTTAAATCACTTCCAGCTTGCCCTTTGAGTCAAGCCAATATAATTCTTCTCTTACCACTTTTTTTATCTTTATTTCCCGGCCGGCCATGACGTTTAGCGCGGCTTCGGGTTTGATATTCTTTCCTGGCTCCATCTTCAGCATCAGGCGCATAATGCCCGCGCCCTCATCCAATTCCGCACCGAGAATCAGCGGCCTTATGTCTATAGTTTCCGCGTCACCCGTTGACTTCACTTTTTCGTACCGGACGCTTGCGCGCGCTAAAAACGCGTCCAGCATCGCCTGAGAAAATTCTCCTTTAAAGTCCGCCTCTATAAGATACCCGGCCGCGCTCACGCTGGCTTCTATGGACGGGAATAAAATCGGCACCCTTTTAACGGTCAGCAAGCCGAAAGCCTCCGACTTTACCGCCTCTAACTTAACTCTGCATACATCTTCTTTACACTGCTGGGCAAGGTAGAGGTCGGCATACTCACAGCGGCTTTCATAACCCTGGGAAAGCGCGGGGCCAAAAGCCATTTTGGGAACCAAGTTTCTGGTTTGTCCGGATGGCATACAATCCAGACCGGACGCGGCCGCCATACCCCGCAGCGCCTTTATCTGATCCAGGTGCGACATGTGCGCAGCTCCCGCAAGCCTGGCAAACTTAAGCCGCATACGTGTTTTAGCAATGTTGTCCATAAATATTTTCGCTACATATATGCCATAGGCTTTAGGCTTTAAGCCGTATGCCATAAGCAGAAACATTAAAGAACTCTTTGAAACTCTATGGCCGACAGCTTATGGCTTACGGCAATCATGGAGCCTTGCGCCATGATCTACACCAGCGCGTACCTCCGGGCATAAATCGACTGCACCAAACCCAGGGATATCAGGGTGGCCACAAGGTTCGACCCGCCGTATGAAAGCAGCGGCAGCGGTACCCCGGCCACGGGGCTTAACCCCAGGAGCATACCGGAATTGATAAAAAAGTACACCATAAACATGCCGAATATCCCGCAGTTGACTAAGTAACCGAAACGGTCCCGCGCCAGATTGGCGCAGGTCCGTATCCTGCTAAGTATGATAACATAAAGACCCATTACCAGCATGGTTCCCCAGAATCCCATCTCCTCTCCCACTACCGCAAGTATAAAGTCGGTGTGCCTCTCCGGAATAAAACCCAACCTGGACTGGGTTCCGGAGAAGATACCTTTACCCAGCACTCCGCCGGAACCGATGGCGATACGCGCCTGCAGCAAGTTGTACCCGGCCCCCTTAGGATCCGATTCAGGAGACAGAAAGACCTCAAGACGCTTCTGCTGATACTCCTTCATCTGGTGCTTTACCATCACTCCGGAAAAAAAGCCGAGTATGAGCACCAGAGCCGCCCCCCCGAAGAAAACGCCTGAGATATTGGAATAAAGCTTCACGGAAAGTATCCAGAGAAGATACGCCGTTGCGCCGACACCAAGCACGAAACCCAGGGAACTCCAGCCGAAACTTGAAAGGTGGAAGAAATAACTTATCAGGGGGCTGTCCAGCAGTTCCGGGTTAAGATTTATGATAGTCCATAGGATCGGAAAAAGTGCCGAAATAAAACTATACCCCAGTATGACGGCAAGGTGGAAAGGATTTGCCCCCGCCGCGAACAGCATAATCAGGATTATAGGCAGCGTGATCAGAATGGCTGAGAAATCCGGCTGCTTGATCAGCAGAAGGAACACCGGCAGGCTGAGCATCAGTGCGCCAAACACTACCGAAAACTCCTTAATTTTCCCTATTCTCTTGTCGAGGTAATTAGCTATCACAAGTATCAATCCGATGCGGGATAATTCGGAAGGCTGTATGGAAAAAAAAGGCAGATGATACCAGGATCTGGAACCTTTGTCCACCACTCCGAAAAAGAGCACGCCCACGAGCGCCAGCAGCACCGCCCCGTATATAAACTTCCATTGGTCCTGAAAAATCTGGTAATTTAGGCGCCACACGGCTGCGAAAACCGCGAATCCGAGCGGAACGGCTATGAGATGCGTCCTGATTATGCGTATCTGGTTAGGCAGAACGGCTACCGAGGAGAAGATGGCTAGAGTGCCGATGGTGAGAAGCGCGAGCACCGAGAAAAAAAGCAGCCAGTCCATTCTATTTTTTTTAATGCCGGAGGTCGCAGTGAATATCATCTGCCCTCCCCCGCCGCGGTGGAGATTTTCACAGTCTCCGGGCCGCCCGGCAACCTGTCCCGCAAGGCGGCGAGGATAACGGCCTTCGCTATAGGCACCGCCGCGGAAGCCCCGTGCTCTCCGTGTTCCACCAGCACGGCCACCGCAACCTCGGGCTCTTTGCCAGGCAGTTGCGCGTACGCCATAAACCAGGCGTGGTCCTTGCCATGCGGATTTTGAGCCGTGCCGGTTTTGCCGAATATCTCCACACCTTCTATTCTTACGGTCTGTCCGGTACCCTCAAGCACAACTTCCCCCATGCCTTCTTTTATAAGCGCCCAGGTGCTCTCCTTGAGTTCCACCTGAGAAATTTTTTCCGGCTTGCTCTGAAAAGTTACCTGCTTTTCGGCATCCATTATGTAATCGACATAGTACGGCCGCCAAAAAGTCCCGCGGCTCGCGACGACCGCGGCGAGCTGCGCCATCTGGATAGGGGTAACAAGCGTCTCCCCCTGGCCGATACTGAGATTCAGAGTGTCACCTATAAACCAGTAACTTTTTCTGGCCGCACGCTTGCTGGGCCCGAAAATATTACCGCTCTTTTCGTCCGGCAGCGGTATGCCTGTGGGCATACCGAGCCTGAACATCCGGGCGTACTTTTCGATATTCAACGGGCCGGTTTTTATGCCCAAATTATAATAATAGACGTCGCAGGATTTAGCCATGCCATTCACAAAATCCACTTTCCCGTGACCTTTTTTATCCCAGCATTTAAAAATACGGCTACCGGCGTCAAAATAGCCGGGGCATAAAAAAGTTTCGGACGGAGCTATCTTGCCGGAATCGAGGCCCGCGATAGAGCTGATGATTTTAAAAATGGAGGCAGGCGGATAGGTGCCCTGCACGGCGACGTTGAACTCGGGCAACTCTTTCAGGTTATCAGCAGTCTTCTCGTCGGTATAAGAAACGAAACGGTTCGGGTCATAATCCGGCATGGAGGCCAAGGCCAGCACGGCACCCGACCTGGGGTCTATCGCCACCACAGCGCCTCTCCCGGTGTTGGATCTTTTCAGTCCCTCTTCGGCGGCGGACTGAATCTTAGAATCTATGGTAAGGTAGATATCGGACCCGGGCTGCCATTTGCGGCTTTCCAATATTCGCTTAAGCTTCCCCCTTGAATCCACTTCCAGATAAATACCGCCGTCCTTGCCCTTGAGGTTTCTTTCGTACATCTTTTCCAGCCCCGCCTTGCCAACGCGCGCATCCATCCCGTAATTCTTATCCCTCCCATAGACGGCCCATTCCCCCGCGTCCATCTTGCTGATATACCCGGTAACATGACTCAAATAATTCCCGAAAGGATAATACCGCCGGGCTTCGACTATTATGTCTATGCCCGAATACATTGTCTTCAGCTCGGAAAGCGCAAACATGGCTTTTAAGGACAGGTTCTCGGCCAGGCGCACAGGCGCGCCTTTTTTGATCGCTTTGTAAAGGCCGGCGCTCAGCGTGTCAAAGGGGATATTGAGACGCTGAGACAGACTGCGCGTCATAAGGTTGATATCGTCCGCGGACTTCACGGCTCCGGGGAAATAGATAAGACTGAAGGAAGGCTTATTGGTCGCTACCGCGGCCGAATCCCTGGTGTAAATGCGCCCTCGGGGGGCCGCCTGAGGCAGAATCTGGGTCCTGTTCCTTTCCGCTATCTCCCGGTAATGAGCGTGCATAATAATCTGAAGACTTACGAGCCGGAGCGCGAAGACCAGACTGACCGCCGCGACGAGGCCCCATAAGAGGTTCATCCTGTCCTGCGAAATGCCGCGTTCAATCATAATAGATCAAATCTTCTTTTAAACTGCGCGAAAAAATAAAACACTACAGGGGCCAGGAGCGCATTGAGAAAAGGCTCAATCAGAAACGCCTTCAACTGAAGCGGATTTATCTTAGCGAGCGTAAGAGATAGTCCCTGATAGAACAGCGTGGATATCATCGTGAGCGTAAACGCCGCTATAACCTGAGAAAAAGGGCTGACCAAATCAAGGTGCCGCTTCATAATATAAATGCCGTAGGCCATAAGCGTGTAGGTAAGAGCGTAAGCCCCGAAAAGGTTAGAGCCAAGCATGTCCAGATAGATCCCGAAGAAAAAACAGTAGGCCAGAGCCTTGGCCGGGCGGGCTATTATGGCTGCCGACAAAGCCGCCGCGAAAACGATATTGGGCGCCGCTCCAAAAACGGAAAGGTTGGTTGTCCACCACCAGTAGATAACCCCTGTCAGGAGGTAAATCAGGATATCGCCTATTAATCTCATTTTTTTAAAGTCTCCTGGATGACAGCAAGGTCTGCCGGGAAGTCTCTTTTCACCACGTAGACCTCCTTAAGCGCGTTAATAGTTATAGCCGGCGCGACATCCGCGGTAATAAAATTCATAAAGGATTCTCTGGGATAAACTTTTTGCACCCGGCCCACCGGCAGACCCTGCGGAAACAGCAGGCCACCCGGAGAAGTCACGAATTCCAGGCCTTCGGTGATGGCAGAACCCTCCGGTATATAATTCATCCTTAGAAGCCATGTGCCCCGTCCCTCGGCCAAGCCTTCGAAGTTGGCTCCGTGCAGCGAACAAATCACCGAAGAAACGCTGTTTGTAATTAGCAGCACTTTGGAAAAATCCTGATAAATCTCTAAGACACGGCCGGCCAGACCCACGCGACCATTCTCAAACCCCACCACTGTTGAGTTAAGCGCTATGCCGTCTTTGGCACCCTTATTAATAAAAAACGCGCCGTACCAGTCCTGCGGATTCTTGTTAATAACTCTGGCCCATACGCCTTTTAGAGCGATGTTACGTGAAAGCCCCATCTCAGAGGTCAGGCGCCGGTTCTCCTCATCCGCGGCTTCGGCCGCCTTTATGGAGATTTCCAGCTCTTTGATCCTGACGGTAAGAGCCCTGTTTTCCTGATCGGTCTTGAGAATGTTAAGGAAATTATCCGGCACATTACGGATAAAATGGTCGTATTTGGAGCCGTAGTGAAGCGATGGGTAAAGACTATAGCTGAAGAATATGCGGGCGGTCTGCGCTATCCGGGTGGAAGGGAAAAGGAGGAGGAGAAAGGAAATAAAGATGAAAAAGACAGCAGTATAATTTGCAATGTCTTTCTCCCTGTTCATAAGTCGTCCCTCCAGCCTATGGCCGCGCCGTTTCTAACCTATGGCTCTGCCGTAACAAGCGCTATGCACATCAGACGGCCAAGCGCAATATATATTGCCCTGAACGGCCTGAATGAGAGACTCGATTTTGTCGGGAACTTAAAAGCGCAGGGCCGCGAAACGGCCGGTAGGGCAAAACTGCGTGAGAAAAACTTCAGCGCTCCAGTTAACGGTATGACTTTAAAAAATCGGGTCTCTGCTGTATCTTATCCAGTTCTTCAAGGTATTTGCCGCAGCCTAAGGCGACACAGCTGAGCGGATCGGCCGCCCTGTGAACCGGCAATTCTGTCTCCTGCCTGATAAGTTCGGGAAAGCCTCTTAATAAGGAGCCGCCGCCGGCAAGGACCATGCCTCTGTCCACAAGATCGGAGGAAAGTTCGGGCGGGGTCTCTTCTAAAACCTGCTTAATAACGTCAACAACGAGCTGGACAGGCTCCATTAAAGCCTGTCTAATCTCTTCTGATGTCACAAGAATCGTTTTGGGCAAGCCTTTTGCCTGATCCCTACCCTTAACATCTATGGTTTTTTCTTCTTTCAACGGAAAAACCGATCCGATCTGTATTTTTACTTCTTCCGCGGTAGTTTCGCCTATTACCAGATTATGTTTTCTCCTGAAATATTGCACTATACAATCGTCCATCTCGTCACCGGCCACGTCCAGAGACTTGGCGACAACCATTCCGCCGAGCGAAATAACAGCCACTTCGGTTGTGCCTCCTCCGATGTCGCAGATCATGCTGCCGTGTGGTTCCGAAACCGGCAGCTCCGAACCGATAGCCGCAGCCATAGGCTCTTCAATAAGATAGACCTCTCTGGCCCCGGCCTGCTCGGCCGATTCCTGCACCGCTCTCTTTTCAACTTCTGTAATACCGGAAGGTATGCCTATAACTATACGGGGATGCAGAAGACTGCGTCGGTTATGCACTTTCCTGATGAAATACTTGATCATTTCCTGCGTGACTTCAAAATCAGCTATAACGCCGTTGCGCAAAGGCCGCACGGCCACGATATTAGACGGAGTGCGGCCCAGCATCAACTTGGCCTCAGATCCGACCGCAAGCACTTTGCGCCGGTTCTTATCGATAGCGACCACAGAGGGCTCGCGCAGGACTATGCCCTTACCCTTTACATAAACCAGGGTATTGGCAGTTCCGAGATCGATGCCTATGTCGTTGGAAAAAAGGCTGAAGAAATAATCAAACATTATGATTCCTAAATCGCAGCCAGCGAATGGCGCTAGCTGATAGTAATTAATGGGCGGTGCCGGACAAACAAAATTTTATCCTTTTAATATTCTAATCACTCGCCACGAATCACCATTTTTTAATCTACAAGTTTAATCAGAGCCACTTCGGTGGCGTCGCCTTTGCGGGCCCCGAGCAGCAGTATCCGGGTGCAGCCGCCTTTGCGGTCCTTATATCTGGGGGCGATCACATCAAACACCTTGTGATACACATCTTTGCTCTTTATGATCTTCCTAACCGAAAGTCTGCGGCCAAGCTTGGCGTCATTGATAACACCCTCCACCACGCGGCGGAGTTCTTTGGCTTTAGGCACGGTAGTCTTGATCTTCTCATGCAGGAGAAGGCTGGTCGCCATATTGGAGAACATGGCACGTCTGTGCGAGCCTGTCTTTGAAAGTTTTCTGTGTCCGAGATTTTTTATCATAAACGGTCCTTTTGGCGATTACGCGACCTTCATGCCGAGTTCGAGGCCCATTTCCTTGAGCTTATCCTTGATCTCGTCCAGAGATTTCTTGCCGAAATTCTTGACGGCCAACAGGTCTTCCTCGGTCTTGCCCACCAGCTCACCGATGGTGCGGATGCCCGCGACTTTAAGACAGTTGGAGGCCCGGGAAGAGAGTTCTATCATCTCAACGCCCTGATCGAGCGTACCTTTAAGCTCCACGCCCTTCTCTCCGGAGTCGACGGCGCCAACAGCCTTGGCGGGCTCGGCGGCAGCTTCGGCTTCCGGCAGGAACGGAATGATCGAGCGGCGCAACAGCGACGCGGTCTTATTAACAGCGGTTTCGGGGCTGATACTGCCATCAGTCCAGATCTCAAGGACTAGCCTGTCATAGTCTGTCCGCTGGCCTACGCGCGCGTTCTCAACATTATAGTGCACCTTCTGTATAGGGGAGAAAAGCGCGTCCATCGGGATAAAATCGGCGGGGAGATTCATCCGCGCCCTGATTTCTTCCGAAGTCAGGTAGCCGGCGCCGCTGGCAACTTCCAGTTCTACTTCAAAAACCGCGCCGGATTCCACATGGGCTATAACCAGTTCCTTATTAATAATTTCAACATTGGCGTTCTCGCGGATATCGGAGCCCTTGACTTCCTTTTTACCATGCACAGACAGCAGAAGAGTCTCGGGGCCCTCGCCGGTGAGCCGCACGCGCAGCTTCTTAAGATTCAGCAGGATGTTGATGACATCTTCCTGAACCCCGTTTATAGTGGCGTATTCATGCCTGGCGCCCTTGATTCGGACCGCCACGACAGCTGAACCATCCAGGCTGGAGAGCAGGATGCGGCGCAGTGAGTTGCCTATGGTGTGGCCATAGCCTCTCTCATAGGGCTCGGCGGTGAACTTGGCATAGTTACCGGTCTTTGTTTTTTCCTCGACATTAATCGCTTCGGGGATAATAAGCTGTTTTGAAAAGGTAAACATTTATTGACGGCCTCCTGATTACTTGGAATAAAACTCTACTATAAGCTGTTCATCGACGTTTATGGAAACTTCTCCGCGGTCGGGCCAGCGGACCATTTTACCAGTCATAGTAGCGGTATCATATGACAGGAAACTGGGCCTGGGCGCCGATTTTTCCGCGTTTTCAAGCCCCTGCTTTACGGCGGGGGTCTGCGCGGTCTTCGGGTCGATAGTCACCGTGTCGCCGGGCTTAACAAGGAAGGACGGAATGTCCGTCTGGCGGCCATTGACGCGTATGTGGCCGTGGTTTACAAGCTGTCTGGAGGTCTTCATGGAGACCGCGAAACCCAGGCGCCTCACAATATTATCAAGCCTGACTTCAAGGAAGCGCAACAGGGCCTCTCCGGTCTTTCCCTTGTCCTTGGAGGCTTTGTCAAAAAAACGCCTGAACTGCGTTTCAGTGATCTGAGCCATTAGGCGCGCAATCTGCTTCTCGCGCAGATGTTTGCCGTAGTCGGACATTTTTTTCATGCCGCCCGGGCCTCCGGACGAGAACTTTTTATCGCGACTGGATTTAGCCTTCTTATCCACGATGCAATTGGTGGAGCATTTGCTGCCTTTGAGAAACAGCTTCTGGCTTACTTTTCTGCATTTTTTGCAGCTGGGTCCTGTATATCTAGACATTAAACTTTTATCCTCCGTGGTAAATTAGACTCTTCTGGGTTTGGGCGGCCTGCAGCCGTTGTGCGGAATAGGCGTGGTGTCCTTTATGGAAATCACGTGTATACCGCTCGAAGCTATCGCCCTGATCGCTGTTTCTCTTCCGGGTCCGGGGCCTGTGACCAACACCACCGCCTGCTTGACGCCGTACTCCATCGCCCTGCCGCAGGCTTTGGAAGAAGTTATCTGCGCCGCGAACGGCGTCCCCTTCTTAGTGCCTCTGAAACCGTTGGCGCCTGATGTTGACCAGGCCAGAACATTTCCCTTTTCATCGGTAATGGTGACGATGGTATTATTAAAAGAGCAGTTGATGTACACCTTGGCAAAAGTCACGGTGCCATGATAGCGCCTCTTGGCCTGAGGCTTGTGCTCGGTCTTTTTATATCCGTCCACGGCGGGCTGCTGTTGTTTCTTCTCTTCAGTCATGATAAATTCCGATCCTCCTGATTATTTAGCCGCGGGTTTAGCCGGAGCTTTAGCCGCTGAACCGACGGTCTTCCTTCTGCCGCGGCGGGTGCGGGCGTTGGTTTTAGTTCTCTGGCCGCGCGCGGGAAGCATGCGCCTGTGTCTCATGCCCCTGTAGCTACCTATCTCGATATGTCTTTTCATGTGGGCGGTGATTTCTCTGCGAAGTTCGCCTTCCACCTTGTATTCTTTGGAGATGATAGAGTTCAGAAGACCGACCTGATCTTCGGTCATATCTTTAACCCTGGTAGTGGGGTTAATCTGATTTTTTAGACCGCCTAAAATCTTAAGCGCTAGCGGACGCCCTATGCCGAAAACATAAGCGAGCGCCACGTCTATCCGTTTTTCCCTCGGTAAATCCACACCTGCTATTCTTGCCATAATAAAAAAGTGGTCAGTGGGCGGTGGGCAGTGACGAGCGCGGAAGCCGCATTCATCATAAATCCCTCCTTAACCAAACACTTCCTCCTCTCTGTATATATTTTAAAAAGACTCCGGCTAATGTTCACCGAACACCGGCCACTGCCTGCTATCCCTGCCGCTGTTTGTGGCGGGGGTCTTCGCAAATGACCCTGACAACGCCTTTGCGTTTCACGATCTTACATTTAATGCAAATTTTTTTCACGCTGGCTCTTACTTTCATTTTACTCGCTCCTAGAATCAGGTTGGCTGGACTGCAGGCTATTGTCCGCCTTTTATTTTCTTATCCACAGTCTGCCTGCCCACGGTTGTCCGTCTGAGCAGTTATTATTTTTCCCTGTAAACTATCCGGCCTTTGGACAGGTCAT
>JBAXKK010000021.1:0-33771 GCA_037137395.1 Elusimicrobiota bacterium | reverse complement strand
TGATCCTGATCGCCACGCGGGATATAAGACTTCTGCCGATAGTCGTGGCGCCGCAGAGTATGATTTCGGGCTTATACTCCGCGGCCAGATTTACGATTACTTCCGTATAGGGGTCGTCCTGGTATGATTTCAGCGCCGGGTGATCTACAAGGTATATCTTGTCCGCCCCGCGCTCCGAAAGCTCAGCCGCCTTCGACTCTATGCCGCTGCCAAGCATTACGGCGCAGAGCTTCACGCCCAGCTTGTCGGCCAGCTTGCGCCCTTCCCCGAGCAGCTCGAAAGAGATGGATTGTATGGCGCCTTTCTTCTGCTCACAGAAAACCCAGACGTCCTTGTAGCCGGAAAGGTCCTTCTTAGGGCCGGAATCCTTCTTCAGCTCTATCGCCAGAAATTTGCAGGCCGTCACGCAGGCGCCGCAGAGAGTGCATTTGGCCATGTCTATCACGGCCTTTTTATTGGCCATGTGTATGGCTCCGAAAGGGCAGGCCTTCACGCAGAGCGAACAGCCTGTGCACTTATCCAGAGATATAGTTGTGGAACTTGCCATTATATTACGAGATCCTTTAGAAGTTCAACCAGCTCTTTTGAAACGGCGTCCGTGGCGCCGGAGAGAATCTCACCGCCCTTCCTGGCTTCGGGCGTGAAGATCTTTACCACCCGCGTCGGGGACCCGTCCAGGCCCAGCGCCGCCGGATCGGCTTCTATGTCGTCAGCTGTCCATTTCAGGATCTTGGCGGATTTGGCGCGCATCATGCCTTTAAATGACGGCAAGCGCGGAGTGTTAATTTCCTTGACGACGGTGAAAAGGCAGGGCAGCGGGGTCTCCACAATATCGTAGCCCTCTTCGGTCATGCGCTCCACCTTAGCCGCTCCCGCCGATATTTCCACTATCTTTTTTACGTAGGTGACCTGCGGAATATTCAGGTGCGCCGAGATCCCGGGGCCCACCTGCGCGGTGTCGCCGTCTGAGGCCTGCTTGCCGCAGAGTATGACGTCGAAATCGGCTATCTTGCGTATCGCGGCGGCCAGCGTGTAGCTGGTGGCCCAGGTATCGGAGCCGGCGAACTTCCTGTCGCTAACAAGGATTCCCTCGTCGCAGCCGAGAGAGATAGCTTCTTTAAGCGCGCTTTCGGCCTGGGGCGGGCCCATCGTGATCGCGGTGACTTTTCCGCCGCAGCGCTCTTTCAGCCGCGCGGCTTCCTCTATGGCGTAGGTGTCGAAAGGATTTATAACGCTCTCCACTCCGTCGCGGATAAGCGTATTGGTGACAGGATCTATCCTGACGTCGGTAGTGTTGGGCACCTGCTTGATGCAGACGATGATATTCATGATAGTTCGTAAAGCGTAAAGCGTGAAGCGTAAAGCGTAAAGCGTGAAGCGTAAAGCGTAAAGCGTGAAGCGTAAAGCGTAAAGCGTGAAGCGTGAAGCGTGAAAAAAAGATGCGAACTGAAATGTTTTTACTCTTTCCGTTTTACGCTTTCCGCTTTACGGTTATTTCTTCAGGCTCTCTTTTATCATGTGGCCCGCTATTACATTGCGCTGGATCTGGTTTGTGCCCTCGTAGATCTGCGTGATCTTGGCGTCGCGCAGATATTTCTCCACCGGGTAGTCCCGCATGTAGCCGTAGCCGCCGAAGATCTGAACGGCGTCGTTGGCTACCTTCATCGCCACATCGCTCGCGAAAAGCTTGGACATCGCTGATTCCTTGGAGATTGACTTGGCGCCGGAATCAACCATGCGGGCCGTGGCGTAGGCCAGCGCGCGCGCCGCCTCCACCTGCGTGCCCATGTCTGCCAGCATGTGCTGGATAGCCTGAAAGCTTGAGATCGGAGCGCCGAACTGGACGCGCGTCCGGGCGTATTCCACGGCGTGATCCAGCGCTCCCTGGGCGATGCCGACAGCCTGCGCCGCCACTCCGGGCCTGGAATTGTCCAGCGTCTTCATGGCTACGATAAATCCCATGCCCTCTTTAGATATGAGGTTCGCGGCGGGTACCCTGCAGTCGGTGAAGATCACTTCGCGCGTAGCCGAAGCGCGTATGCCCATCTTCTTCTCTTTCTTCCCAAACTCCATCCCCTTCGCGCCTTTTTCAACTATGAACGCGCTCGCGCCGCGGGAACCTTTGGTTTTATCGGTGATCGCTATTACCGTGTAAACTTCGGCCTCGCCAGCGTTCGTTATCCATTGCTTGGTCCCGTTCAGTATATAATGGTCCCCGTCTTTTACGGCGGTTGTTTTTATTGAGCCCGCGTCCGAGCCGGCTCCGGCCTCGGTTATGCAGAAAGCGGCCAGCCGCTTGCCCTTCGCTATATCGGGCAGGAATCTCTGTTTCTGCTCATCCGAACCGTACAGAAGTATAGGGAATGTTCCCAGACCCGTTCCCGCGTAGCCCAGCGCTATTCCGCCGCAGGCCCGGGAAAATTCTTCTGTAATAAGGCACATGTCCATGACGCCGCCGCCCAGGCCGCCGTATTGTTCCGGGATATATACGCCGAAGAGATCGCTGTCGGCGATTATTTTCATTATCGGCCAGGCGAATTCCTCGGTCTCGTCGTAATGGGCCGCGACCGGCTTTATTTTCTCGTCGGCTATCTGCCTTGCGAGATCGCGCATCATAACCTGTTGTTCGGTCAATAAATAATCCATGTTAAGAACTCCTTCGAAAATCAGTCAGAACGGGCGCACAATTAAAGCGTCAGCCTTAAACTCCTCTTCTATGATACAAAAAAGCCCCCCGCCATTTAAATTCCCTTGGCGTGCCCGCCGGAAGTTCAATCGGGTTTCCGGCGGCTGCCAGTTCGGGGTACTGGTGAGGGCATGGGTTCGGCGGGCCTTCGCGCAGGGCGAGGCTTGCGTAAGCGCCGAGACCGGATGGCCGCAACGGCCAGGTCTGCGCGGGAGCGCGGCCACGGTGTGGCCGATAGCGTGCCCGCTGACGCCCATGTCCTCAACAGGACTCCGATTGTACGCTGGTTTTTAGAAAATAGCGGCGGATTGGGCTAGGCGCAATAGCGGGCCGGAGAAGATCCCCAGAGCGGTCACTATCAGGGCCAGCAGGACGAGCGCCAGGTTCATAGCGCGCGAGGGCGCGGCCTCCAGCGCGGCGGGCTCATGCTCCATGTACATCGCCACCAGCACGCGCAGATAATAATACGCCGACACCGCGCTCATCAGCAGAGCTATTATAACCAGCCATACGCACCCGCCCCTGAGGGCCGCGGTGAAGACATAAAATTTGCCGAAGAAGCCGGCCAGAGGCGGGATGCCTGCCAGCGAAAGTATAAAAAGAGTCATCGCGGCCGCCAGATACGGATGCCGCCCCGAAAGGCCGGCGAGCTCTTTGACCGTCACGCCCCGCTCATCTTTTTCCAGCGCGGCGACCACCGCGAAAGCTCCTATAGTAGCCGCGGCGTAGACAACCAGGTAGAACAGCGCCGCTTTAAGGCCTTCCGACCCTCCGAAAAATCCAGTTACGATATACCCCGCGTGAGAGACGCTGGAATAGGCCAGCAGGCGCTTAAGGTTATGCTGGGGCAGGGCCATAAGGTTGCCGAGCACCATGGTGATAACGGCGAGCGCCCAGAAGATCTCCCTGAACTGCGGGGCGCCGGAGGTAACCGCGAACAATCTGTAAAGTATCACTATCCCGCCCGCTTTCACCGCAGCGCCCATAAACGCCGAGACGGGCGTGGGCGCGCCTTCGTAAACATCTGGCACCCACATGTGGAAAGGCACCAGCGCCACTTTAAAAGAGAATCCGGCTATCAGAAATATAAAGCCAGCGGATGTTAAGGGGTGGAACGGAAGGCCGGGAGCAAGCGCCAGCTTCATGGCGTCCAGATTCAGTGTGCCCATTGTGCCGTACACCAGCGCGAAGCCCATAACCAGCATGCCGGTGCCGAAAGACCCCAGGAGGAAATATTTATACCCCGCTTCGGCTCCTGTCGGGCTCCGGTTGATGGCCGCCAGGGCGTAGAGGCAGACTGAAAGCAGTTCCACGGAGATGAATATCGTCAGCAGCTCGCCGGCGGAGACCAGGAATATGAGGCCCAGGGCCGCCATGGACAGCAGAAAATAGTATTCCCCCGCGCCCGGCTTTCCGTCGCGCGCGCGAAGAGAGATAAGGGCCGTGAAGGCCAGAGCCGCCAGAAAAAACGGCCAGAGATAATTTGTGAATGGGCTGAGCGTCAGCGCCCCCGAGAACATTGAGATGAAAGCGGTCCCGGATGCCGGGAAAAAGGCCAGCAGGATTAGCGAGGAGGTAAGGATAACCAGCCCGGGCGTTGAATCATCCCTTTTGGTAATTATCGGGATAAATAAAGCTGTCAGGCCGGCCAGAACCAGCGTCAGCGGAACGGCCAGGGATTGTCCGGCGTAGATTGCCATTTCAGGGTTCATCGGCGTTCCTTGGCTGCCCGGCGGCTTGCCTTGTAAGAATGTGTCGGCTTGATGTTTTTATTTGTCAGCGAACTACCTGCCGCGCTGTCCCCCTGCCGTCCTGCCGCGCTGTCCTGCTGCCGCGCTGCCGCGCTGACATACCCCCTAACTGCCGTGTCCGTCTTTCTGAGGAAAGGCGCGGGATAGACGCCGATAAATACTATAAAAACCAGCAGCGGCAGCAGGTAACCCCATTCCCTGACGCTGAGATCTGGCAGGTGGCGGTTCTCTTCGTGCCGCACGGGTCCGAAGATGACGCGCTGGTACATCCCAAGCATGTAGACCGCTGAAAGTATCACGCCCGAAACCGCCGCCGCGGCCAGCCAGGGGTACACCCGGAAGGAGCCGAAAAGTATAAGGAATTCTCCCACAAAACCGTTAAGCCCGGGCAGGCCTATGGAAGAGAGCATCACTATCATAAAGACCGCCGAGAAGCCCGGCATCGCTTTCGCCAGGCCGCCGTAGTCTTCTATCATGCGGGTATGGCGCCGCTCATACAGGACGCCGACTAAAAGGAAGAGCGCGCCGGTGCTCAGGCCGTGGTTTACCATCTGCAGGATCGCGCCGGAAACCGCCGCCGGTTCGAACGCCGCGATGCCGAGCATGATAACGCCCATGTGCGCGACTGAGGAATAGGCCACCATCTTCTTCATGTCGGGCTGGCTCCAGGCCACCAGCGAGCCGTAAATCACGCCTATGACGCCAAGCCCCGCCAGCCAGGGCGCGAAGCTCTGCGCCGCGGCCGGGAATATCGGCACTGCGAAACGCAGGTAGCCGTACACGCCCATCTTAAGCAGTACGCCGGCCAGCAAAACGCTGCCCGCCGTCGGGGCTTCCACGTGCGCGTCGGGCAGCCAGGTATGGAAAGGCACCAGTGGCACTTTGATGGCGAAAGCCAGCGCGAAAGCTGCGAAAAGCCAGAGCTGCGTTTTCAGGTCGAACGCCGTCCGGTAAAAATCGAACAGGCTGAAAGAATAGACGCCGAACTGCTCCTTGTGGGCGAGGCAGATGAAGATAATGGCGGCCAGCATCAGCACGCTTCCCAGCATCGTGTAAATAAAAAACTTAAGGGCCGCGTAGATGCGCTTCGGTCCGCCCCATACGCCTATCAGAAAATACATCGGTATGAGCATGGCTTCCCAGAAGACGTAGAACAGGAAGACGTCCAGCGCGGCAAAGACGCCCAGCATGCCGGTCTGGAGCGCCAGAAGCCCGGCGTAAAAAGCCTTCTGGTGCTCCTGTATATAATCGAACGAGGCGAGGATAGCGAGCGGCGTAAGGAACGTGGTCAGCATCAGCATCAGCAGGCTTATGCCGTCCACGCCTAGCCGGTAATTTATCCCCCAGTCGGGCAGCCAGGGCTTATTGACCGCGAACTGCATGGCTGCGTTCGCCTCGTCAAAGCCGAAGTAAAGGCGGAGCGAGATGAGGAACACCGCGGCCGAGACGCCGAAGGCCAGATTCTTTATCAGGGCGGTCTTTCCTTTCGGTACTGACAGAAGGGCCAGAGCGCCGGCCAGCGGCAGCATTATTAATATGGTTAGCAGATTAGAATCAATAAAGTTCATAAGAGTCGTAAAGCGTAAAACGTAAAGCGTGAAGCGTAAAACGTGAATCGGCAATCGTGAATCGTAAAGCGTAAATCGTAAAACGTGAATCGGCAATCGTGAATCGTAAAGCGTAAACAGCAAACAATCTCTATTCTGCCTAAAGCCTATGGCTTATAGCTTATGGCCTGCGGTAAATCGTTTACTACATAATCCAGTATAGGAGCAGTATCAGGCCTCCCGTGAAGGCCAGGGCGTATAGCTGAGCGTTGCCGGTCTGAACTTTCCGGATGATCAGGCCCGCCCTGTAAGTCAGCTTTGCGGCGCCATTTACCATAAGCCCGTCTATCAGACCGGCGTCGACGAAACCGAAGAACACGTTGTCGGCCGCCCATTTAAGGGGCCTGATAATCGAGAACTCATATATTTCGTCCACGTAGAATTTGTTGCGGATCACTTCGCGCGCGAACCTGAACTTTAGGGCCATAGCTTCAGATAAGACCGGTATTGTAAAGAAGAAGCCGGAAGCTATGCCGGCCAGGGCCGTAACAACCGATATCAACATCAGCCTGCGGGCCTCGGGGTCAGCGCCGGACTGCAGACCGGCCGCGGCCGGGTCGAGGAACGTTAAGAGATATTTCGACCCCAGCCAGCCGCCGGTCAGGGCCAGCACCGCCAAGGCGGCCATCGGTATTGTCATTATCAGCGGCGATTCATGCGCGTGAGTTCCTGAATTCTTTTTCCCGAGGAAAGTCAGTATCATCAGGCGGGTGATGTAATAGGCCGTAAGGCCGGCGGTGGCAAGCCCTGTCAGCCAAAGGATTGGCACGCCGTGCGCGTGCACATGCTCCAGCACGAGGTCTTTTGAATAGAAGCCCGCAAGCGGCGGTATGCCTGAGATGGCCAGACAGCCCGCTGCCGTAAGCACAAAAGTCAAGCGCATCTCTTTTGAGAGCCCGCCCATCTTGAACATATCCTGCTCGCCCGACATCCCGTGTATCACCGAGCCGGCAGCCAGAAATAGCAGGGCTTTAAAGAAAGCGTGAGTAGTGAGATGGAAGACTCCGGCCGCGTAGGAGCCGGCGCCCACGGCCATGAACATGTAGCCTATCTGGCTGATGGTTGAATAAGCCAGCACTTTTTTTATGTCGCTCTGTAGAGTGGCAATAATCGCGCTCAGGAAAGCCGTAAAACAGCCGACCACAAGCACCGCTTCAAGAGCTATCGGCGCCAGCGCGTAAAGGAAGCCCATGCGCGCCAGCATATAAACGCCGGCGGTGACCATGGTGGCCGCGTGGATGAGGGCTGAGACCGGCGTGGGGCCGGCCATGGCGTCAGGCAGCCATACGTACAGCGGGAACTGCGCCGATTTCCCGGTTGCGCCAAAGAACAGCAGCAGGCCTATAACCGTAGGCGCGCCGAAGCCAAGTATGGTTTTGCCGTCTAAAAGATTGACGCTCCGGGCCAGCGTTTCAAAATCGGCGGCGAAGATCCCCTGTGAAGCCAGCAGGCCGAACATCAGCATAAGGCCGATGAGGAACCCGGCGTCGCCGACGCGATTGGTTATGAATGCCTTCTTTCCGGCCGCGGCGTTCTTTTCATCTTCGTACCAGAAGCCGATTAGCAGGTAGGAGCACAGGCCTACGCCCTCCCAACCCACGAACATCAAAATCGGATTATCGGCCAGGACCAGGATCAGCATGAAAGACACGAACAGGTTAAGGTAGGCAAAATAACGGTTGAAGCCCTTGTCGCCGTGCATGTAACCGATGGAATAAACATGGATCAGGAAACTGACGCCGGTAACGACCATGGCCATTACGGCGGAGAGCGGATCGAAGCGCAGGGCGAAATCTATGGAAAAATTGCCGGCCGAGATCCAGTTGAAGAGGGTGTCGCGGAGCAGGCGGCTTTCTATCGGGAGGCTAAGCAGATCTGACAGGCAGAGGCAGGAGGCGATAAAAGCCGCCAGTATGGCCGCCGCTCCCAGCCAACCTCCCCACTTCTCGCCCAAGAATTTCTTCCCGAACAGGCCGTTAAGGATGAACCCGGCTAGCGGCGGAAGGATGACCCATTTCAATAAAGGATAAAAATCATTCATACAGTCTACGCTTTACCGCACGCCATAAGCCATAGGCTTTAAGCTTTAGGCAGAATAGAGCTTGCTTGCTGTTTACTCTTTCCGCTTCCCGATTAACGATTGCCGATTTACTCTTCCCGATTTACGATTTACGCCCCGCCCCTACCCTCTCAGATTCTTCACCTCGTCTATATTCAGCGTCTTAAGGCTGCGGGCCAGAAGTATTACTATGGCAAGGCCAACGCCCGCCTCGGCGGCGGCCACGGCAAACACCATCAGAACGAAAACCTGTGGCTCAAGCGCCCCGCTGAATTTTGAAAAAGCCACCAGAGCGATATTGGCGGCGTTGAGCATCAGTTCGGCGAACATAAGCAGCACTATGATATTCTTGTGCGTCAGGAAACCGGCGGCTGCCAGCGTGAAAAGGACGAAGCTTAAAACCAGCAGATGTTCAAAAGGCATTATAATTTCCTCTTGGCGGTCACGACGGCGCCCACTATGCCCGACAGAACCAGCAGCGACAGCAGTTCAAATTGGAAGGCGTAAGTTCTAAAAAGAAGCGCCGCCAGGGAGTGAACAGATTCTTGCGCGAAAGACAGGTCCAGGCGCGCCTTGACCAACAGGGCTATCTGCAGCAGTTCGGCCAGCAGCACGGCCGCCCCGGCCAGGCCGGCCAGCCTGAGCAAAGTCGGACGCTGCGGCCTCTCGTCCCCGGCGTCAAAGGGCAGGGTGTTTATGGCGAGTATAAAAAGTACCATTATCGCACCGGCGTAGACTATAACCTGCAGGAAAGCGACAAGCTCGGCGCTTAAAAGTATATAGATGCCGGCCGTGGCGATTAGCGTAACCAGCATTGAGAGCGCGGCGCGCAAAGGGTTGGTCTGAAACAGCATCGCCAGAGTTCCGGCGGCGGCAAGGCCCCCCAGCGCATAAATTAAAATTCTGTGTATCATAAAATCATACCCTATCCCTGAACCCTAAACCCTGCCCCCTGTAACCTATCTTTTACGCCAGCCTGTTCGCCGCGCCTTTAACTGAGGGCTCGCCGGGCAGGTTCTGAAGCAATTTACTCCTTGTAAGATACATGTCTTCCCGCTTTAAAACGCCGCCGGGGATAACCTCGGTGTCCATGGCTATTGCGTCCTCGGGGCAGGCCTCAACGCACATCCCGCACATGACGCATCTTGAAAGATCAATGTCGAAGACAGCCGGATATTTTTCCACCTGGCTGCCGGTAAACTCGCCCGCCTCTATGTGTATGCAGAAAGCCGGGCAGGCGGTGGCGCACAGAAAACAGGCCACGCATTTCGGCGTGCCGTTGGCGCGCATCTTCAGCCGGTGGCGGGTCCGCCGCTTAGCGGCGTGCTCAAGCGGGCGGGTGACCTCCGGATACTGTATCGTGATTATTTTACCGGGGCAGAATAAATTCATAAAAAAATGGCGCGCGGTTACCAGGAAGCCCTTAAAGATCTCCCAGACATAGATCCGCTCAAGGAGGTTCAGCGGCCGGTTATTTATTTTTTTTATCTCTATCATAACTTCCCCGCCAGAAGCAGAACCAGTCCGGTGATAAGAATGTTTAAAAGCGAGAGCGGCAGTATCCCCTGCCAGGCCAGCTTCATCACCTGGTCAAAGCGGAAGCGCGGCACGGTCCAGCGCAGCGTCATCAGCGCCCAGCACATGAAGGCGGTTTTGCCGGCAAAGGCGGCCATCTGCGCCAGCGCTACGGCGTACGGATGGACGGATATGGAGCGTCCGCACGGGAACAGGAAGCCGGCCTCGCCCAGATATGGTATCTGCCAGCCGCCGAGGAACAGCGTTACCGCCAGCATGGCCACGAGTATTATCTCTATAAATTCCGCGAACATGAAAATGGCGAAGCGCATGGAACTGTATTCCATAAAATAGCCGATGATCTCCGATTCCCCCTCCACCACGTCAAAAGGAGTGCGCTTGTTCTCGGCCATGGCCGCCGTCAGAAAAAGCAGAAAAGCCGGGAACTGGTATATTACGCCCCAGGCCGGGATAAACCCGAACAGCAGACTGCCCTGCGCCAGCACGATCTGCTGGAGGTCGGCCGTGCCGTAAACCATCATCAGCCCGACCAGGGTCAGCCCCAGCGTCACTTCGTAGGAAATCATCTGAGCCGCGCCGCGCAGCGCTCCCAGCAGCGCGAAATTGCTCTTTGAGGCCCAGCCGGCCAGGAAAGTGCCGTAGATTGCGAAACCGGAAACTGCCAGTACATACAGCAGCCCCAGCGGCAGGCGGGCTATTACCAGATCCACCCTGTAGCCAAGTATATCGACATAATTACCGAACGGTATCACGGCGAAAGCCGCCAGCACCGGCACCAGCGTAATAACCGGCGCCAGCGTGAATAAAACTTTGCTGGCCCTGGCCGGGACAAAATCTTCCTTCATCATCAGCTTTATGCCGTCGGCTATCGGGTGGAACAGGCCCAGCAGAGTGAAACCGAAGATGGAAGCCCGGTTGGGCCCGACGCGGTCCTGCATCAGCGAGCTCAGCTTCCTTTCGACCCAGGTCAGAAAAGCTGTGAAGCCCATCACGGCGCCAAGAAAAAAGCCGACCTTGACCGCGGATACGGCTATAAACAAAAGCAGATCCAGGTCCAGCAAGGCAATAAAGGGGTCAAGTCTTTCCATTATTTTATAAATTCCGATATCCGCTCTCTTAACTTCGCGGCATCCTCAAGCCGTATGGGCGCGCCGGTGCTGGACGACAATTTGCTTAGCACCGTCCAGAGCGGCTTAACGCCGTCCGGCGCCGCCACCGACGGCGTTGTTTTCTGGACCAGGCCCTTGTAGTTCACGAAATGTCCCTCGGTCTCAAAATTCGCGGCATAGGGCAGGACGCAGGCGGACTCAAAATCAAGATCGCTCTTGGTCACCGCCAGTATTACTGTCTCTATGTTTGAGAGCTCGCGGAGCTTGTCTTTAATGGAGCTGAGCGCCTTGGCCTCGGCCACTATCAGCTTTATCCTGCCGGAATTAATAAGTTCCACCAGCGCGCCTTGATCAAGTCCGGCATAGCGCGCTTTTAAAAGTTTGAGGCCGTTGGCGTCAGACGCGTCATCTTTATTTATCAGTATGCCGTCTTTAACGCCCTGCACTCTGGGGAAATCAAGGCACAGGTTAGGCGTTTTAAGCGATGTCGCGGCCAGCTCCGCCAGCGCCAGATTATCCTCTATCGACAGGTAGGGTGAACCCAGCACGGCTACTGACTCCGGGCCCGTCTTGCGCGCGGCCTCGTCCAGCAGATGCGCGGCGTGCCTGATGGCCGGTTCTATCTCCATGCTTCCCTTTTTGACAAAAGCTTTGTGCAGCCGGTCTCCGGCCTGCAGATCTTTATAGGTCATGCGGCCGCGGTCGCATAGCCAGGTGTTTGTCTCCGGATTCGGCGACGGCATAACGCGGTAAACGGTGTTTTCGTTGTAGTGGACTTCTATATTGCAGCCGGCCGCGCAGCCGGTGCAGACGCTTTTGATTTTTTTAAGGAACCATACCCGCTGTTTAAATCTGAAATCTCTGGAGGTAAAAGCCCCCACGGGGCAGAGCTCGGCGATATTAAGTGAATAATCGTTATCAAGGCTTTTGCCTTCCTTTATATCTATAAAAGAAGCGTCGCTGCGCCCCGAGACCGTCAGCTCATTGGTCTTTGTGACCTCGTCGCAGAAGCGCACGCAGCGGGTGCACAGGATGCAGCGCTCATTGTCCAGGACCAGGTATCTCCCGGCGGCGCGGCGCTTGGACCGCTGGATTTTGTCCTCCGGCGCGACGCGGCTTTTATGAAGGCCGTAATCCATGTAATAATTCTGCAGGGAACATTCCCCCGCCTGGTCGCAGATCGGGCAGTCCACCGGATGATTGGCGAGCAGAAATTCCAACACATCCTTGCGGGCCTTTTTGACCGCCGCGGTGTCGGTGCGCGCTATCATCCCGTCAGCTATTTCCGTGGCGCAGGCTATCTGCAGCTTGGGCGCCTTCTCAACTTCCACCGCGCACATGCGGCAGGTCCCTGAGACTGAAAGGGCCGGGTGGTAGCAGTAGCGCGGGATATAAATCCCCAGCGCCTGCGCCGCCTGAAGTATGGTGGCGCCAGCAGGCAGCTCTATGGTTTTTCCGTCAATAGTGATCTTGGGCATAAGCGTTAATCGTAAAGCGTAAAGCGTAAAACGTGAAGCGTAGACAGTAAGCAATCTCTATTCAGCCTATAGCTTATAGCCTATAGCTTATAGCCTATGGCGTATGGCGTATGGCCTGCTGTAAAGCGTAAAACGGGAAGCGTTTTACAGGTGGTTCAAATATCTCATTGGTTACTCTTGCCGCTTCCCGCTTCCCGCTTTCCGCAGCCGTTCCCGGCTGCGTGCGCTTCAAATTCCGGCCGGAACTTAGTTATAAAACTCATCACCGGCATGGCCAGGGCGTCGCCCAGCGGGCAGAGAGTCCGCGCCAGCATATTCTCCGCTATGGAATAGATAAGGGCCATATCGCTTTCTTTTCCTTTGCCGGCCTCCAGCTTCTTTAACAATTTTTCTATCCAGCCCCCGCCCTCGCGGCATGGGGTGCACTGGCCGCAGGATTCGTGGTGGTAGAATTTGGCCAGCACCAGCAGGGTTTCCACCATGCAGGCTTTGTCGTCCAGGATGATGATCCCGCCTGAGCCAAGCATGGATCCGGCCTGCTGCACCGATTCATAGTCCAGATTCATCTTAAGGGCTTCGGCCGCGGTCAACACCGGCACGGAGGAGCCGCCGGGTATTACCGCTTTTAATTTGGAGCCTTCCAGCATGCCGCCGGCGTAATCCTCTAAAAACTTTTTAAAGGGCATGCCCAGCTCTATCTCGTAAACGCCGGGTTTTTTGACCGGTCCGCTGACTGAAAAAAGTTTTGTGCCGGCGCTCTTGCCCGCGCCCAGCTTTGAATACCACTCTCCGCCCTTCTCAATAATGGATGGCACTGAGGCCAGAGTCTCTACGTTGTTTATAACAGTGGGGCAGCCGAACAGCCCGACCACCGCCGGGAACGGAGGTTTAAGACGGGGCAGTCCCCGCTTGCCCTCTATGGACTCCAGCAGCGCGGTTTCTTCGCCGCAGATATAGGCGCCGGCCCCCCTGTGCACTACGATGTCAAGGTCAAAGCCTGAGCTTAAAATATTATTGCCTAGGTAACCCCGCTTGGCCGCCTCATTCACGCAGTCCGACAGCAGGCCGGCTTCCTTCGCGAATTCCCCTCTGATATAGATATAGCACTGCTTAGCCCCTATCGCGTAGGAGGCTATTATGAGCCCTTCTATAAGGAGGTGCGGATTTTTAAGTATCAGCTCACGGTCCTTAAAAGTGCCGGGTTCGCTTTCATCGGCGTTGCAGACCAGATACCGGGGCTTAGTGTTCGCCTTTGGAATAAAAGACCACTTCAGCCCGGTAGGAAAGCCGGCGCCGCCGCGGCCGCGCAGATTGGATTTCTTAACCTCGGCGGTAACATCTTCGGATTTCATGGCCAAGGCTTTCCTGAGCGCCTGGTATCCGCCCGCCTTTATATAGGCCTCGATGTCCGTAGTCTCAGTTTTTAAAAGTATCTTTTCCATCATTCACTCACTCGCCACTAACCACTATCCACTAATCACTGCTGTAATCCAAGCTCGCGCAGTAATATATCCGTTTTCTCCACACTCATGTTTTCGTGGTATTTTTCGTTCACCGCTATTACCGGAGCGGTGCCGCAGGATCCCAGGCATTCCACCGTTGACAGCGTGAACAGACCATCCTCGCTGGTTTCGCCCTCTCCTATCCGTAATTTCGCTTTAAGGTGCGATAAAATATTTGGCGCGCCCATGGAATGACAGGAAATATTCCGGCAGACCTGCAAGTGATATTTCCCCACCGGCGCGCGGTTAAACATTGTGTAAAAAGTGACTACACCTTTAACGCGGGCGTAAGGCAGGCCAAGGCAGGCGCTGAGGACGTCGATAGCATCTTCGGAAATCCACCCGGCTTCCTTCTGCACCTCGTGCAGGGCGGGTATAAGGACAGCCTCTTTTTGGGGATAGATTTTCCTCAGCTCGTCTATCTTCGTCCTGGTCTTTTCCGAAATTTTATAACTCATAATACTTAGGGTCGAGGGGATAGGGTAGAGGGTATAGTAATAAGGAATTCCTCACCCTGAACCCTATGCCCTGTCCCCTGTACCCTGCTTTTATCTTTCCAGCTCCCCGCCGATCATATTGATCTGGCCGAAGGTGGAGATTATATCGGCGATGTAGCCGCCGTTTATCAGCTTTGAAAGCCCGGCCATCAGCGTGAAGCACGGCGGGCGCACGCGCACGCGGTAGGGCTTGCCGGAACCGTCGCTGACGACGTAATAGCCCAGCTCGCCGTTGCCGCCCTCCACCGCCTGATAGATTTCGCCGGCCGGAGGCTTTACGCCCTCGTAGGTCAGCTTGAAATGGGCCATCAGAGCTTCTATGTTGCCGTAAACTTCCTCTTTCGCCGGAAGGATAATATTGAAATCGGCATGACGGATGGGCCCCTCGGGAATCTGCTCAAGGGCCTGCTCCACGATGCGCATGCTCTGCTTCATCTCCTCCATGCGTACCAGGTAGCGGTCGTAGTTATCGCCGTTATCTCCGACCGGGATATCAAAATCAAAGCGGTCGTAAACCAGGTAGGGACTGGCCTTGCGCACGTCGTAGGGCACGCCGCAGGCGCGCAGTACCGGTCCGGTAAAAGACATCGAAATGGCGTCGCGCTTTGAGATAGCGCCGGTGCCGCGCATGCGGTCAAAAAATATGCGGTTGCGGGTGAGAAGCTTGTCGGCGTCGCTCAGGTTCTTGCGCACTTTCCTGAAGACCTCAGCTGTCTTTGCCTTGAAATCCGGCGGGAGATCGCCTGTCACTCCTCCGACGCGCGCGTAAGCCGGCGTCACGCGCCCTCCGGCCACCGAATCCGTCAGCTGGTAAAGGAATTCCCTGGCGTTTATAAGATAGAAATAGACGGTGAAAGCGCCCTGCTCCATGGCGTTTGCGCCGATGCAGGTGAGGTGATCCTCAAGACGGCCCAGTTCGGACATGATGACGCGCAGGTATTTGCAGCGCTCGGGGGTCTCTATGTCCATGAGCTTCTCTATCGCCAGGGCGAAGCCCACATTATTTATGAAAGGCGAGACATAGTTCAGGCGGTCGGTGTAGGGGATTACCTGGTTGTAAGTCACATTCTCGCAGGTTTTCTCAAAGCCGCGGTGCAGGTAACCTATCTCAACGTCGGAATCCAGCACCCTCTCCCCCTCTACGGTCAGGAGTATCCGCACGATGCCGTGCATGGCCGGGTGCGAAGGCCCCATATTCAGGACCATGCGCCCGTTGCCCAGGTCTTCCATCTCCCAAGTCTTAGGTATAGAGTTAATAGTCTTCGTTTCCATTAAATTTATCTGCCGTTCCCGCTCCCCGCTAACCACTAATCACTAACCACTTCCCCTACTCCCTATGCACTATCCTCGGCTGCCTTTTTTTCAGCGGATAATCCTTGCGCAGCGGGTGGCCTTCAAAAGTGTCGTACATCAAGATTCTTCTCAGATCCGGGTGCCCCTCAAATTTTATGCCGAACATATCGTATACTTCCCGCTCAAACCAGTTGGCCGCGCCCCAAAGCGGAGTCAGCGAGGATATGACGGGTTCCTTCCCGCTAACCGGCGCTTTCAGGCGCAGGCGCAGGTTGGTCTTGAAAGAATAAAAGTGATAAACCATCTCAAAGCGGTCTTCCCGCTCGGGGTAGTCCACGGCCGTAAGATCCATCAGGAACTCAAAGCCCAGCTCGTCGCGCAGATAGCCGGCGACCTCCAGCAGGGACTCCCGCCGCACGGTTACGGTGGAATCGCCTCTGAAGGCGTGGGATCCCGTGACCCGCTCCGGAAATTTTTCCTGAATAGTTCTGATCAGGTCCTGGTTCATTTGTATTTCTTATCCATTACGGATTCCGTAGAAACTTTTTGCTGCAGCTTCATCAGCGCGTCCAGCACGGCTTCCGGGCGCGGCGGGCAGCCGGGGATATAAATATCCACGGGAATTATCTTGTCTATCCCCTGCACCGTGGCGTAATTGTCGTAAAAGCCGCCTGAGGTCGCGCAAACGCCGAAAGAAACCACCCACTTCGGCTCGCACATCTGATCATATACCCGCTTCAGAACGGGGGCCAGCTTCTCATTCACCGTGCCTACCACAAAAAGGACATCCGCCTGCCTGGGCGAAAATCTGGGGAATTCGGCGCCGAAGCGCGCTATATCGTAGGAGGACGCCCACACCGACATAAATTCCATGCCGCAGCAGGCTGTCACGAAGGGATACTGGAAAAAAGAGTATTTGCGCGCCCAGTTGACTGCGTCGTCCACGCGTGAGGTGAAAAAAGAATGGCCGAAGGCTGTCTCTAATCCCATTGCAGCGCTCCCCGCTTTATGGCGTAGATCAGCGCGGCGAACAGGATGCAGATGAAGCCGGACATGGCGACAAACCCCTGCATGCCAAGCGCCCTGAAGGAGACGGCCCACGGATACAGGAATATTATCTCTATGTCGAACATGACGAACAGGATGGCGATAAGGTAAAAATTGACTGAGACGGCGCTTCTGGAAGCCTGGGCGGGCGGCATGCCGCACTCAAAAGGTTCCGCCTTAATATGATTCCGCTTTTTGGGCCCGAACAGCATGGCGGCCAGCAGCATTCCTACCGCTACCGCCAGCCCGAACCCCATCGTAAGCGCTATGGCAAGATATTGTCTCATTGAATCTATATTCTATCAAAATAAATCGACCCGCCAAATTAGTAATGTTAATCAAAAAATAAGCGCCGGTAATACCCCCCTAAAAACTATTCGTTCCCGCGGGTGCGCCGGAATATTACAATGTAATCAAGGCCTCGTCATCACGCTTCATTTTATGATGACGCCTAGTCTTTGTCGCCGTCCAGAGATTTAATGGCCGTCTTTATTTCGCCGATGCATCCCGACGCGTTATGCAGCACCTCGTGCTCGCCGAACCTGAGAATCGTCCAACCGCGGCGCTTCAGCCAATAGTCCCTTTGCGCGTCTTTGGCGCGCTGGCCGCGGGTGGAATGCCAGCAGCGCCCGTCGCATTCCACGTCAAGTTTCCCCTTTTTGCAGAATAGCGCGAAATCCAGCCGGTATTTAACTTTTTTCCGCAGCATAATGTTATATTCTCGGAAAAACTCTACGCCGGCGGCCTTCAGCGCGCCGCACATCATATTTTCTATAGGAAACACTTCAAAAATCCCTAGAATATCTCTGGCCAGCGTCAGGCGCTTTAGTTCGGCGTAGCCGAAAGATATCCGGCTGCCGCTTGTGTTAAGGATCGGCGCTGGGAGCCTGATCAGCGGGCCCAGGCTGTATTTTTTATAAAGCCGCAGCGCCGCCGGATGTTCCGGCTCACCGGGGAAGATATCTATCCTGCGCCCGGTTGAACAGGCCTTAACCTCGGCGTAATACGCTATTCTTTTGCCGTCCGGCTTAAAGCAGGCCGGCTGGTAAAAAGCGATATGTGTGAAGGCGCTTTTTGGGGCCTTCTTAAGAGGTATTCTGTACCAGCGGTCGCGCGCCGCTATCTCCAGGTCGCGCGGCGTCTTTAAAACCGCGATCAAAGCGATTTTGTCAGGAGCTGGCTTAACAAGATAAGATTTCCCCATATTATCACCACTCTACCCCCCTGATCTCGCGTATAGCGACTCCATTTTCTGTAAAGGCGAAAGGGAGATGTTTTACAGGCGCTTCACGGCCTTTCTTTAAGGCCGCATTTTGCGACCTTAAAACATTTGCGCCCCCCCCCGGCCTTCAGCTAATTAAGCAGCCCATGGAATTCACTGTTAATCTTCGTCCGGCTCCACCCAGTCTATTACTGTGCCGCCGCTGTTGTAGTAATAGGGGCTTACAAGCCAGTCCATGTCGACGCCGCGCAGAACGCGGAAATCACGCACCTTAAACGTCTTCTCCTCATGGATGTCCAGCAGTGTGTCGTCCAGGGACGGAACCGGCACAAAAGGATAAAGTTTTTTCAGCACCTCCTGTCTTTTATCCGCCGGGATAATATATTCATCAACATAGCCGCCCGGCACTATTATAGACCGGGTGGGAAACGGCAAGGGCACATCCAGAGACTGATTAATGCTTTTCATATTTCCTCCTTATCTTTTCCGAATTCCTTTTCAATTTCCTTTATTGTCGGCAACTGACCCTTAAATAATTGCAATATTGTGACCCCAGGGGATCTGCAGTATTTGCGCCGGGGGCTGGCGCTTTAATTTGGGCAACAGGCTGTTGCCTAATTGCAGTTTCTTTGCTGTAAAATAAATACCACTTTTGAATATGCATAAATTCCCCCTTTTGCGCTTTAGTAGGTAGCAGATCACCCGGACAACTACTGTTCCGGCGGCTACCGGCCCGCTGCAACCAGATACCTCCCGCGCGGCTCTTTAATAGCGGACGCTTCGCCGCTGCCAAAGCCTTCCTCTAGCAGCAGGGCGACCTGGGCCGGCGACGGCAGCTCTCCCTTTAAATTGTCCGGCAGCGTTTTGAATACTTTGTAGGTAGAAACGCCGATAGGCTTTTTGGATTCGCGCAGCGAGTATTCAACGATCATCCTCTTCTTGCTCTTGCAGATTACAATCCCGATAGACGGGTTTTCGTCAGGGGTTTTAATAAGGGCGTCCAGCGCGGCCAGGTAGAATTGCATCTTGCCGATGTATTCCGGCATAAACTCGCCCACTTTAAGTTCCACTGCCACAAGGCATTTTAGATGCCGGTGATAGAGGAGGATATCTATAAAGTATTCCTGACCGTCCACCTCAAGCCGGTACTGACTGCCGGCGAAGGTGAAGACGCCGCCCATCTCAGTAAGGAATCTGTTCACTTTTGAGATAAGTGCGCGCTCAAGCTCTTTTTCGCTGTGCTCCTCACCAAGCTCCATTAAATCGAAGGTGTATTCGTCCTTGACGGCTAACTTGGCTTGGTTGCGTACTTTCTCGGGCACAGTGGAGTCGAAGTTGGTCTGGTTATTTAGATACTTCTGGTAAGTTCCGGCTTCTATATTAAGCGCCAGCACGGTTTTTGTCCATCCGAACTTGCGCGTGGCGCGCAGGTAAAATTCCCGTTCAAGGTCCTCCTTGCAGCCCATTATAATCAAGAGATTCTGGGTCCAGGCTATTTCTCTCACCAATGGTGAGAGTTTTGACTTTTGGGAGTATGCCTGGAAAAACTGCCGCATTCGCCAGAGGTTCTGGGAAGAGAAACCATGAATACCAGTGAATTCTTTTTGCAAGTCTACGGACAGACGCGCAACAACGGATTTTCCCCAGGTATCCCCTCTCTGTCGTGAAACTATCATCCGACCTATATCCCAGTACAGATTCACCACTTCCGTGTTAGCGGTCCGCAGCGCCGCGTATTGCGCCGCGCGCACGCGCTGCTTGATATCCGCCAGTAATATGCCGTAACCAGGAACAATTTCTTTAGCCATAATCCCCTCTTGCCGTATTAATAGCGTAGCAGGTCACCCCGACAGCATACTGTCGGGGAGATTTTGAGTATTTGGGATTATTTAAACAGACAGCGGCAGGGAATTGGGGTGTTATGTCGCCGGAACAAGGGCGCTGATTAGCGAATCCATTATCTCGCCGCGGCGCAGGAGCTTCACCTTAACAAAGCCGGCGGCCGTCAGGTCGTCGCGTAGCTCGTTAAAAGTGAAGGCTGAGCCCCCGCTGGTGGCGGTCAGCATGTTCACGGCGAAAAGAGCGGCGCCGACGGGGCGCGTGCGCGAAGCGTCAACCACGATATCGCGGATAAGGATCCGTCCGCCGGGCGGCAGCGCGGCGAACACCCTTGAGAACATCGCCCTGTTCTGGGCGCGTGAGTTCTGATGAACTATCGCGCTTACCCACGCCAGGTCAGGGCCTTGCGGCATAGCGCCGCTGTTGTAATCGCCGGCCACAAAATCCACCCTGCCGGCGAGTCCGGCCTTTTTTATGGTCCTACGGGCCATAGGGATTACATCAGGCCGGTCAAAAATTGTTGCTATGGCGCCCGGGTTGCGCCGGAGAAACGGGATCGTCCAGGTGCCGGAGGCTCCGCCAAGGTCAAGCAGATGTGTGAATTTCAAAGGGCCAAGGCTGCCGATAAGCGGCTCAGACATCGGCCGGGACACCTCGTGCATAGCCCGTATAAACGAGTCCAAATCTCCGCCGGCCCCGCGCACGCTCGGGCGGCGCACGGCCGGCTTGCCGCTGCGCGCGACGCTGCCCAATTGCCCCCAGAGCCGCAGGCAGTTGCCCTGGTGTCGCACCATGCCCAGCATGCACCGCGCGCCTTTATCAGCGAGCACTGCGGCGACCGCCGGCGGCACTCTATAGACGGGCTTGTCCCCCGGCCCTTTTGCCAGCATGCCGAGGGCGGCTAAGGCGTCAAGCAGGATAGTGATAGCGCGCGCGTCGCCCCTGACCGTCGCGGCAAGCCGCGCCGCGCCCATGGGCCTGGCGTGCAGGATTGTGAACACATCCAGGTCAGCCCCGGCGATTATAACGCAAGCCGGCTGGAATCCGCGCACTATTTCCATAATAGTCTTCCCGCTCAGCATTTTTTTAGTCGTCATAGTTCCTTCCCGATTGCGTCCGCGCGACACCTTCAGCGCGCCTGGGTCGTCAGGTGTTGCTGGAGATAGTTTTCCACATAGCTGATCCTCTCTTCCGTAGGCGGATGAGTCCGGAGGTACTTTCCCAGCATGAAATCTCCCCGCCCCTTCCCCAGGGGGAGCAGAATCCTGAGAAATTCCAGCGAGCCCTCCGGCTGGTAGCCGAGCCGGGCCAGATAGCGCACGGCGCAGATGTCGGCCTCCAGTTCCATCTCCCTGCCGTATCCCAGGCCGACGATCTTGCTGGTCAGATCCCCCGCCTGCCGCGCCGCCGACCGCTCAAAGCCGAAGATAAAGAAATTCATGACCCCGTAGCCCAGCTGCAGCTGCAGGGTTTCGGCCCCGTGTCGTCGGGCGATATGCCCTATTTCATGGGCCAGTATCGCGGCAAGCGCCAACTGGTTGCGCCCCGCGAGCTTCAGCAGTTCCGTGGTTACGAATATCGAACCGTCGGGAACGGCGAAAGCGTTCACCGTGGACGACTCGACGATGTAATACCTGTAATGATAATCCGGCCGCTCAGAAACGGCGGCTATCTTGCCGCCGATATCCTCTATGTATTTTTGCCAGGCCGGGTCGGCAATGGGCGGCATCTCAAGCCGGATGGATTGCGACGCCAGTTCGCCAACGCGGTCCTCTATACTTTCCGGGAGCCAGATTTGCGAACAGCCGGCCAGAAGTAGGGCCAGCCCCGGCAAAAGCAGCCTTAGTTGTGCCATGGATGCCACCTGTCCGGATCTACAACGTCGAGGAACAGGGCGGTCGCCAGGACCAGCCTCGGGTCAAGATTCCCGGCCTGCACCAGGCTTAAATCGAAGCGGTTCCAAATTGACCATTCGCGCCTGAGGCTTCCCACCGCCGAAGTAGCGTCGGAGATGATGTAGTTGGTCCTGAGCAATCCCCACAGGTGCCCAAGGAGCTTTCTGGCGATGGCGCGAGCGAAGGAATCCTCGCACATCTCCAGCAGGACTCTGCCTTCGGTATCCAGCAATTGCCAGCGCCTTCTGAACAGCACTAAGCCGACGCGCTTAAGCGTCCCCAGTTCGGTCCCGGCCGAATCGCGGATGAAAAAGAACAGCGATAGGAAGCTCACCCGCTTCTGACAGATGTTCAGGACCAGCCCGCCGGAAGAGTCGTAGATTTTTAGTTTTTTTCGGAAGAACATCATAAGCGCTAGCCCTGATAAAATCAGGATGTTTGTCAGCGATATCAGGCTGAGGATAGGCCTCTGGACCGCGGCCGGAATCGTTTGCGGGTCAACGCCGGAGAATACAATCGCCTGCACCAGCACCTTCATCAGGAAATAGCCGCAGAGGCCTGTCCCGAGCAATAACGACGGCACTCTGTGGGAGACGGCCCGGTAATGCTGGCCCGCCGCGTTTTGGATATCGAAGGTGATCGGGAACGAAAGATAACGCCGCTCTACGTGGAAAGGGTACAATGAACCCGCAGCCGTCGGCTCGTTCGCCGTGCACGCGTCTTTGCTGGCGAATGACCGGTAGCCCAGCGCGGCCGCCGATATGGCCAGCAGAAGCAAGAAAAGCCCCAGGGAGCTGCCTACCTTCCTCCGCGGCAACTCCGGCAGATTATCAGCCGCCGCGGGCGCCCCCCCGTTTCCGAACGCGGTGTCCGCGGGCGGCGCACCAAGGGCGCCCTGGGGATTGGCCGGCGCCCCGTTCGGCGACGCGGCCGGCGGGCTGGCGACTGCAGCAATAGGGAGTTGCCCGGCCGCTGACTCCGCCTTGCCGGCTTTGGTCAGCGGAGTAAGGGTAGCGGCCAGCGCCTGAAATTCCGCCTCGGACAGACCGGAGGCCAGGACGCTGTATGAGCGGCCCGCCAGGCTAAAATAACCGGAGCGGTATTTTTTGCCCTTTGAAGTGAATTGGATTGAGTAAAACCGGCCGTCCCCGTCCGGTGCGGCGCTGAAAATCTTGTTAGGCACGGTGATGCCGCTTCTCTGTAATTTTTTCCGGCTGGCCTGCAGCTTCGCCTTAAGGGCTTTGTCGGAAAGGGTTCCGGAAAGCGCCCGTATCTTAATCTCGGCGCGCCCGTTTTTAGTCAGCAGTACGACACCCTCGTCGGGCGGCTCCGAGTCCGACCAGTTGCCCGGAAGGCTCACCGAAAAACCCTGGTCGGCGGATTCCAGCGTGACGGCCCGGGCCGAGGGCAGCCACAGCATTATAAGCCCGACAAAAATTATGACCGAAACCTTCTTTAAAGCCATATGCTTTATCTCCCGTGCTCCCGACCCGCCCGGCATAATCAGGATACCAATTGTGCCGTCTATATTCCATCAAAACATTTCGCGGCGGCATAACTCCGGGGATGGTATATGTGTCTCTAAATTAGCCTAATTAAATATACTGTCCCCGGAATCTCCCCGGAATCACTCGGGATCAGAGGTTAGCGCGCCCACGGGCTTACAGGAATCTTTCAGCTCTTTAAGGCTTGAGATGTGCCGGCATTTGGGGATTGAGCGCGTAAACTTTGTGCCGTAGCGCCGGGTCTGTATCCTTGGGTCAAGCACCACAACCGCGCCAAAGTCGTCCCGCGCGCGGATCAGACGGCCGAAGCCCTGGCGGAATTTAACGACAGCTTTGGGGAGCGAGTAGTCCTTGAAAAAATTCATGCCCTTTGCCGTCATCCATTCCTTGCGGGCCTCTTCAAGCGGCGAGTCGGGCGAAATAAAGGGCAGCCTTGCGATAACCACGCACGAGAGCGCCGGCCCCGGGACATCCACACCCTGCCAGAAGGTGTCGGTGGCGAACAGAACCCCGTTGCCTGCGTGGCCGAATTCCGTAATCAGCTGATGCGGTATCTTATCTTTCTGCTTGAAAAGCGGCCTGCCGGATAATTGCGCGGACAGCACGCTGTAGGCCGTCTCAAGCGACTGCCAGCTTGTGAAAAGCAGGAACACCCCGCCCTCCACGGCCGAGCAGATCTTAAAACATTCCCGGATAACCGCCTCCTGGTAAGCGCCGGGATCGGAGGGGTCGGGGATGTCCTGCGGCATAAATAGCGCCGCCTGCTTATCATACTCAAACGGGGAGTCCAGCAGGAGCTCCCAGCCCTTATCAAGCCCCAGCTGCGCTTTAACCATCTTGAACGAGCCGTCCACCGTCAGCGTGGCCGAGGTGAGGATGACCGGGAAAGTCTTTCCGAAAAGTTCTTTTCTCAGCGATTCTGACACATCCACCGGCGCCATATTCAGGGCGATCTCACGGTGCCTTTTTAAGCTCCGCACCTCAACCCAATACGCGTGCGAGGCCTCTTTGCACTCGAGGAAAGAGGCTATCTGCGCGGAAAGGTCCATGCATTTTTTCAGGTGCCCTTTAATCTCGGCCCCCTCCTGGTCAGAATGCGCGTACCCGATCGCCTGCGAGAGAAGCACCGTAAGCGCGAGCAGGGGTTGGTGTAGGCAATTGTCCACGATGTCCGGCGTGACCACCCGTTTTGGCCTTACTGACCCCGGGCCGGCTAAGCCGTAAAAGCCGAGCTTCTCCGTGATGTCCTGAAAAAAGGTCTGGGAGGCGAAGTTCACGTCTAAGACGGCCTGCTGCATCTCAGACAGCCAGGTTCCGGGGGTCCGCTTTATCCTTTTGGCTAAACCTTTTCCGGATTTGGGATTATAGACCGAATCCAGGAAGCGCTTTATCTTCCTGTCAGTCAGGGAAAAGCCCATAAAGCCGGCCGCGACTTCCTCAAGATTATGCGCCTCATCGAAGATAACCGCGTCAAAAGTCGGCAGCGGCATGCCGGCAAAGAAAAGGTGCTGGTTAACCACGATGATGTCGGACAGGGCGGCCTGCGCCACGTCTTTGCGGTAAAAACATTTGTCTTTTAAATGGCACTTCCGTCCCAGGCAGACGTCAGAGTCACGGCAGACCTCGTCCCAGATCTGGTGAGGAACCGCGAAAGGTATCTCAGTCCGGCAGCCGCTGTGGCCGGTTTGCGACCATTCGTGCAGCGCGTCGGCTATCCTCTGCTCCTCGCTCTCCTCGAACAGCTCCGGGCCCAGCCGCTCGGAGCGCTCCAGGCGCGAAAGGCACAGGTAGTTTGACGAGCCCATCAGCAGAAAATAGGAAAGCTTCATGCCAAGCTTCTCAAGCACGGCCTTTACTATCGGAAGGTCTTTTTTCACCAGCTGGGCCTGCAGGGCCTTGGTGTAGGTGGCCACCACCGCCTTTTTTTTGTTGCTGACAGCCCAGATGGCCGCGGGCACGAGGTAGGCGAGGGATTTGCCGACGCCGGTCCCGGCCTCTACCGCCAGATGTGTCCGCTTATTGATGGCCTGAAACACAGCCGAGGCCATCTTCGCCTGCTGGGGACGCGGTTCGAAGTGCCTGATGACCTGGGAAACTGAGTCGCCGGGGGCAAAAAGGTCGGCCACCCCGGAGTCATCCCCGGGAGGCGGTTCAGCATGTTTGTTTTTAGCGGTCATTGGCTAGACGCTTACGATATGACAATTATCCGGCCAGGCTCATAGCGCTTGGCCACGTGGATCTTAAATTTAACTGGCAGCTTATGCTTATTAAAATAGCCCTCTATTTCCTTCTGCGGCAGATGCGGCTTGTTGCAGTCCGTGCTCAGGTGTCCCAAGACAACCGCCTGCGGCTGTCCGGCGCTGGCCTTGCAGATCTTATGCAGGAATTTTGCGGTTTTCCTGTTAGACATATGGAACTCCGAGCCGTAATGGCCGAATATTTTTAAAAGTTCCGTGTCATGGTTCGCCTCGAGGAAAAGCAAATCGGAATTAGCCGCGAACGCCACATGCTCGTCGGTGAAGCCGTTAAAATCGGTAAAGATAGCGGCCTTAAATTCGCGCCCGCGCCTTGTGGTGGTAATAATAAAAGCGGTCGTGCAGCAGTCCGGCGCGTGCTCCACGCGGATATGGCGGACCGTTAAATCTCCGATCGTCAGCGCGTCCTCAAACGGGCTAAGTATCGCCGCGTACTTCTCGCCGTGCCTGGCCTTGATCTGATGATAAACCCCGGAGTGGCACCGCGCCTTAAGCCCCTCTTCGTGCAAAACTCTAAGCGAATTGCCGTTGATGTGGTCGCCGTGCGCGTGCGTTACAAGGACGGCGTCCAGCGAGCCGCAGATCTTTCTGGCCTCTTTAAGCGACGCTCTGCAATCGCGCTGGCAGCCCGGGGCGAAATCAATCAACACCGCGGCGCTGCCGGTCCACAATAGCGCGGCATTCCCGCTGCTGCCCGAACATAAAGATTTAAATTTAAGAGCCATTGATTTTCAGATTCTTCCGCCAACCCTATTATAGCAAAGCGCTCCCGACAGCGTGGTGTCGGTCGGCATGGTTTTTGTAATATGTGTATTTAAAATTACTAAATCGGCGGCTTTTAATTAAATGAGGTCTCTACGGAAGTCTCCCGGCACCTTTTCCCCGTATGGGGATAAATAGCCATAAAGTCATCTACGTCCCCCGGCCTTTGGCCACCAACCAGTCTAGTGAAGCGTTTTAAGTGATTGGAAGGAATTGTGATTGACAGGCAAACTTACCGGTGTTATACTATAAGTGAAGAGCGATAAGTCCGTTTCAGGTGGTTCCAGGTGTTCCCCTCCGGATGGTGGCTAATAGCCTGGACGTTAAGCCTGCTCGGCACGCTCTTCTTCATTTTAAGGCAAGTACAACCTATCCAAACAAACCCGCGCCTTAAAAACATTCAGCCATTCAAGGTCCTCCCTCTCGTATTTTCTAAAGAGCCCCCAGGTAAACATGTCTGCGGCCTGCAGGCCGGGGCTTTCATATGAATTCACATGAAGGATATCTAACGCTACAAGTGGATCAATGAATGCTTTTATTTGGCTTATTATATAGCTGTTGAATTCCGAGACCCCTTTACGCGATTTGCTTTTGTCCACGGTCATTATAACCCTTACCGCGGCATCTCGAAAATTGACCCGTTCCAGCGCTAATCTGGCAATATAATTATAAATTCTCTCCTTATCCAGGGCCAGGTGCGAGCAAACTCGTTTTTTATTAAGAGTTACTGAATATAGTTTAAAATCCACATGCCGGACTTTTTTATAAAAGAATCTTTTTAATTCCTGCGAATCAGCGCTTCCTTTAAGTTCCGGCCCCTCTTTATTAGAGCTCAAAAAAAGCTTACGCCTTAAAACCGCCCTGACAGCGTTCGCCAGCGCCCGGTCATTTCCCCAGCCTTTAATAGCCAGCACGCAAATAGTGAAAAACGAGCTTGGCTTTTTATTTACGAAGTCAAAACCGAGGTCCCCGCTTTCATCCAGATAAAGATAAAGCATAATCCCCCCATGCAGTATAAATAGCATAGCAGGCGACCCCGACAGCGTCGTGTCGGGGTGGATTTTGATTCTTTTAAGAGAAATGGGAATACTTGAGAGAGATGTCGGATGCAACTAGATCAATTCCTTAATCCCAATCTGCTTAAGGTTCTCATAGGTTTCATCTAAAAGGGTAAGCTTTGGGACGAAGATGATCATGCCGTCGCGGCCTCGGGTTAGGAGTACGCGGTAAGAGTTTATTCGGAGTTGCATCGGATCTATTACATGGCTGCCGCGCCTATAATTGGTGGCGTTCTCATTTGTCCAGGCGCCAGCTTTTCGAATAAGGTCCCCTCCCCAGCAGACTATAGAGAAGTCCAGTTCTAGGCCTTGGGCTTGGTACTCTGTGGCAGTTTTTGTTAGATGGCGGCAGGAGTGTTCGTTTTCCTCGCCCTCAGAAAACCAGGGGCCAATCTTCATGTTTTTCGAATCTTGGAATTCGTTCCGCACGCCGAAGTTCCGGAGAATCTTATCCCTGGAAGATGCAAGCATTCCGAAACGCGCGTCCTTGTTTTCTTCATAGCGATTTTTTACATAGTCTTTTGCCTGCTCTAAATCGCGGGTTATATATATGGGGTAAGACGCTTTTAGCTCTGCAATGATTTTGCTTATTTCTTGTATAGAGACGTTTTTAAGCAGGCCATCTACGAAATCATGGATTTTGGTTACTAAATGGAACCGAACTTCTTCTGTTAGGCGCAGCGCTTCATGAGTTGAATGGGTAGCTTTTGTTTTTGTGAAAAGGTCTTCGAGTTGAGTCGAGGCATGAATAGTCCACTCTTCACTTTTTGTAGAGTTCTCTACGGCTTTAACCCATTGTATTACGCCACCTTCTTCACCTTTGTTTATTTCCTGGCCGGTGCCAATTAAACCCAAAACAACGCACCATTCGGGAATACGCCCCGCGAATTCAATAAAGTGGTCAGGCTCTGACTTGGCGTCTGTGTGCCCGTGTTTTTCACCCACTTGCTGGGCATCCCAGGCACGTTGGGCTTCATCGAACACCAGGAAGTGCTCTGGCGGGATGGCGTCTGGGCGACGCGAGTAAGCTTCCACATAGTTTTTAACACCGCGGACAAAAGTTCTACCGCCCTCTGCGCGCTTTAATTCATACTGCAATACTTCCACCAATGGACCATTGCCGGATAAGAACACTGCTGGCGCTGTAGGTTTGCCAGTTTTTCTCTCTATAGATAGATCGTCCAGAAAGCCGGCGTGCACGGCACGCAAGCCAACTAAGGTCTTGCCGGAGCCGGGCGAACCAGTAAGAAGTATTAACCGGCGGGTTTTGGTGCGGGCAGCCTCATGGGTGATTTCTGTAATTAGTTTTATAGACGGGTCTGTGCTGGCGTTGGCACGCCAGACTTTGCGTATCGTCTTAGATTCAAAAAGCTCACGGGCTGCTTTTACAAGGCTAGGAAGCGGGGAATAAGCCTCTTGTGAAAGAAATGATTTGCTGTCTATGGGCGGATAGGCCGGCTTTGAAAGAGTATTTATCAGGGTGTTTAAATCTTTAGGGTTTACAATGTAAGTCCCTGCTACCTGCTGAGTGTTGCCGATGAAACGGCTGGGGATAAGCAAAGCATGAACCTGCCTGTCCGCGCAATCTCGGTGGTAATTGCGTAAATCTCTGGCATAAGCGCTGACCTGGTCTATATCGGCCGCGGTTGGAAGCTCTTTACCTTTGAACTCAATTACCAGCACATTGCCATTTTCAAGCAGAACAACGTCGGGGCGGCGGGATTCTAATGGCAGCTGGTACTCAAGGATTGAGTGGTAGACTGTGGCGTTAGTGTCGGCGGCTAGAGCAGCGCCGCCAGCTGACTGGAGAATTTTTACTTCATCTTTCCATGCGGTTTTCTGGCTAGCGGAGGCATCTTGGACGAAGTTTTCCAAGGAGCGTATTACTAGGGCCCTGTCAGAAGTGACTAAAACCCCGAGTTCAGATTCCCAGCCGCAGCGTAAATGTGATTGTTCGTTCATAATTAATTAGAGTCCAGGTCCGGTTATTTTCTTAAAGCTGTCAGCGAAACCTTCGTGTACGAAGCAGACTAGGCGGAAGGATGCCCGGGAGAAGCCCAGGTATAGGACCACGCGGGGATCGGGCCACATTTTTCTGGGGTCGTTCTGCAGGTCGCATAGCATTACCACTTTTGATTCCATGCCTTTGTAGCGGTGCACGGAAACGCAGGGGGCGCAGCCGCCCAGAGCGGCGCCGGCTATGGCGGAATTTTTATCGCTGTGGGCGGAAAGCAGGGTTATATCTTTGGGGCTGTAGCCGTAGTCCCGGCCGGTTAGTTCGGTGATTTTGGCGTTAACCTTTGCCAGGTGGTCTTCCGGTGTGGTGTAGGTGACGATATCCACCGGGAACTCGTATTTGCAGGAGAAATCCTCGTAGATTGGCCTTTTGCCGGGAAAGCGGGCTATTTCAGTAAGCGCATGGGCCACGTTTTGAGCGTTGCGCCTGTTTACGTTAAGAGTCACCATCCTGTCCTGGAAATTATAGTTTTTTAAGAATTCAGGGGCTTTGATGTCGGGGCTATTAAGAGACGCCATTGAAAAGTCAGCGAACAGCCAGACCTTGCCGGCCGCGAGGCCCCCTTTTACTGAGGCGTCAAGCAGTTCAAGCCAGGGCGTTGAGAGGAGGTCCTGAAACTCGTCCACTAGCAGCAGGTCGTATACCGGCTTCTTGCTTTTCAGCTTTTCTATGGCCAGGCGCGCCAGATCGCCCCGTATAATCTCGCTGGTTACATTTTGCGGCCAGGGCACGCCGCTCTTGCGCCGCATATAGGCCTCAAGGCAAAAAACTTCTACTCCGAGGCAATCTTTAAGATCTTTTTCGAGCCGGCTGGCCAGCAGTTTGTTATAGCAGATAACCAGCGCCTTTTTGCCCGGGGAAAGTTCCCTGGCGCGGTTGCGCAGCATATAGGTTTTGCCGGAGCCCACGGGCCCCTTAACCAGCAGACGCTGCACTCCGCGCAGCGTGTTGTAAGACAGGCGTAAGCTTTCAACCACGTCCGACTTAGGCCCCGCCAGGTATCGCTCGCAGACCGCGTTTTCCGACTCAAGCAGTTCGCCGCGCAGATAGCTGACGATCTCGGCGGCCTGGCGCTCTGAAATTGTGATGAACGCGCTAAAATTATACTTCTCGTACAGTTCCCGCTTCTGAAGGAAGGCTTTTGCGGCTATCTGGGCCGGCACGTCGGCGTAGGGGCAGTCGCTGCTTATATACTGGTTCTTTTGGAACGGCAGGGCGGAAAGTTCCGCCTCCGACACGCGCTGGAAGTAAACTATGCTGCCTGAGAAGATATTTGGCGATTTGCGCTGCAGAAGCGCGCGCACGCCGCGCTCGGTTTCAAGCAGTCGGAAAAACACTTCATCCATGGGCACGACATTGCCGTCATGGTAGCGGAAGCCGGGGCGGCGGCGCGTCTTCGTGTCCAGATAGGCGGATTTAAGCTCTATGACTATCGTGCCTAGGCCGGGCACTATGGCCAGAAAATCCACCTCGCCTTGCTTCCCGGCGAGTAGTTTGTGGGAATAGATGATGGTCCAGCCCTTGGTGGCCGGGCTTTTTTCCAGCAGGTCAAAAAAATCTTTTTCGCTTTGGTTTACAAAATCGGCAGCGGTGCCGTATATCATTTCAGCCATTGTTGTCCACGTACCCCGTGCGGCGCCGATAAAGGTGTCTCAAGAACAGAATACAAAGTTTGCGTTGATTTATAAATGTTAAATCGATTACCAGGGTTTTTTATCGGATTGACTAAATATATTGCCCTGGAATTCACTTGTTACGCCAGCATATCGGAGAGGGTTATTTCCGGATGATGGTAGCGGGCGTAGGCCGGGGTCTTTTTGCCGAGCTGGATGGCCTCGAGCGGGCACCACTGGATGCAGGCCAGGCATTGTTCGCAGCGGCCCTGCCAGACGGGCTTTCCGGCGCTCAGCAGGATATTGCCGCTGGGGCAGACGGAAGTGCAGATGGCGCAGGAATTGCATTTATCGTCCGTCCAGAAATCTTTATCCATCTTGGGCACTTTTGAATATGTCAAGTTGTAGCACAGGCCGGACAGGATGAGGTTCTGCCAGAGCGGGCCTTTTTCAACAGGCGCCGTTTCCCCCCGGCTGATAGTTCCGGCGACATCTTTTATTTTTTTAACCGCCGCCGCGAATTGTTTCTCCTGTTCGGGAGCCGGGGCGGGGCCGCCCCAGGGGATGTAGTTGCTTGGCATTACAAAGTTGAACCCGGCCGACAATGTCAGGCCGCGTTTTTCCATGAGCTTTTTCAGCTGCGTCAGCGTGGCGGCCACCTGGCCGGCGTTTACGGCCAGCGCGAAGTAGTAGGTTGATTTGCCAGCGGGCAGGCGATTGACAAAATCTATTACCCTGCGCGGCAGTCCCCAGATATGTACCGGAAACACGAGTCCAACGGCTTCTGGCACTCCGTCCTCCGGTGAGGCCCGGCGCATGCTGGCGAGGCGGGCTTCTTTAAGTTCGGCCGCCAGCTTTCTTGCCGCCCAGAGTGAGTTGCCGGTGCCGGTATAGTAGTAAATAGTGGTTTTCATAATGCCCCCCCGATTAAATTATCTGAAAATATGTCACGACTGAGAGTCTAAAACTTTTACGATAGAAAATCAATGCTGATTTATCCCCCCGATCCCCCATCACCATTCCAAAACTACGCTATAGTTGTCCGGTTAAATCGCTGGTTGCACGCTGGTCCGGGCCGGGATCGGGATTGCCCTTGCGCCGCGTAGGAAACGGATACAGTGTCCGTAGCAAACCGCGGGCAGCCCAGTCCACTCTCCCGTGGTTTCCCTCCACCCGTACCGGGCGGAGCCTCCCATCCGCTATGCGGCTCCAGAGCAATCCCGATCCCGGCCCTTAGTCACTTTGTAATTACAAACGACTTTTAATGTATAACATATATCCCGCTCATTCTATGGTGAAGCTGACTTACCCGCCCAGTACTACATTAGCGGAGGATTGTGATATTCTATAGCTTGTTCTTATCCGGGAAGCCGCAGGAAATTATAAATGCGGACAGGTGGGTTTCGGTCAGCCCTGCGCCGAGTTTTCCGTCCAGGCGCTTGTCTACTTTTCCTTTTCTGAATGACAGGACGGTTGGCACCACGTCTATCGCGTATTTGTCCTCCGCATCCGGCATGTCGTCTATGCATACGCGAAGGAAACTGTCTGGCGCCGCTTTGGCGCGCTTCTCGTATGAAGGCAGAAAGGCGATGCAATATGGGCACCACTGCGAGTAGAACAGGATGAAGACTGAGGCGCCGGCCGCCAGCTGTTTATCTAGGTCCGCTTCGTTTTTGATAATATTTGTCATAAATGTTGAGGGTTGTCCGCGCGCGGCGTGATCCTTCTTTCCGGCCCCGTTAATTTTATCAGGCCTTTTTTGAACGCCACGCCGTCTCTGAAGTGCGGCAGGAATTTGCGCAGCTGGGCTTTCCAGGTGGGCCAGTCGTGCGGCCAGGTCTCGTCCCAGGCGTCATACCAGCAGGTTATTGATTTGTTTTTGAGCGCCTGCGCGAATTCCCCCGCCTGGTCGTTGAACTGCTCCCAGGCTCCGCGGCCGTGCGCTACTACTATATAGCCGTCGCGCAATTTTGCGAGAGTTTTTTCTTCGTTCAGGCCGGGCAGATAGCTGAGGGGGTCGTTGAAATATACATTTTTATCGGAATAGCCGCCCAGCTCCGTTCTCATGCTGTAAAGCCCGCTAAGGCATACGGCGGAGTCAAAGCAGCCCGGGAATTTAAGAAAAAAATTAGCGGCGTGAAAAGCGCCGAAACTGGCGCCCAGGGCCATGAATTTTTCGGTGACGCCGTAAGTTTGAGATATGAAGCTGGGCGTTTCGCCTGCCGCGCAGGCTTCGTAACGCGCGTGCCGGAGTCCCATCTCTTTGTCCTTTACCGGCTTATGCCAACTTTCCCCGTCCCGGCTGTCCACGGCGAAGACCCGTATGTCCCCGCGCTCTATGAAGTCGCGGAGGGTTTCTATCAGCCCCATGTTTTCATAATCGTAAAACCTTCCGTTGGACGTGGGGAAGAGCATCACCGGCTTTCCGGCTGAGCCGTAGGATTTGAACTCAAAATCCTGGCCCAGGGATTTGCTGAAGAATTTGTGATAGTCTACTTTCATGAGGCCTTAAACCCGGTCTTTTTTATTTTTGAGCGCCGCGACCATATACTATAATACTAATTAGACATGAACTTTGTATTCCTTTCGCCGGCGTTTCCCCCGAACTATTATCTCTTCTGTGCCGCCCTGAAAAAAGAGGGCGTCAGCGTGCTGGGTATCGGAGATTCCCCCTTCGGCGAACTCCGGCCGGAGCTCCGTGACGCGCTGGCCTGGTATTACCAGGCCGGCGACATGCGCGACCCGGCCTCCCTGCGCGCGGCCATGCGATTCTTCACCGGGCGCTTTGGAAAAATTGACAGGATAGATTCTCATAACGAGTACTGGCTTGAGGCCGAGGCCGGGCTCCGCACCGAATTCGGGATTCCCGGAATACAGGCGGACGAGGTATCGGGGATAAGGCGCAAATCTTTGATGAAGAAGGTTTTTGCCCGGGCGGGGATACCTTACGCCAGAGGCGCGATAGTGTCCGACGCCGGGGGCGCCCACGCCCTGGCCGCGGAGCTCAAGTTCCCCGTGGTTGTGAAGCCGGACGACGGGA
>JBAXKK010000020.1:0-35273 GCA_037137395.1 Elusimicrobiota bacterium | reverse complement strand
ACGTCGCCCTGTCAAGGCGAAGACCGCGGGTTCGAATCCCGTCGACCCCGCCATACAGCCGGTTTTTTTATGTTTTTCACCTACATCCTATATAGCCGCTCAACCGAGCGTTACTATATTGGCTCGACAGATAACTTAATCCGCCGTTTCCATGAACATTCCGGAGATCAGGAAAAAGCGACCAAAGGTCGCGGTCCCTGGATTATGGTTTATTGGGCATCTTTCTCCTCACACAAAGAAGCCCTGGCAAAAGAACGCTATCTAAAATCCGGCGCCGGCTACCGCTGGAGAATAAAGCATATAGAATTCCCCGCGCCAGATTAGTTACCTCATGTAATGGCAGGTATAACCGCCGGGGTGCTTCTTCAGGTAATCCTGATGAGAATCTTCGGCGGGCCAGAATTTTTTAAACAAAACTATTTCAGTAGTTAAAGGCCGCCGCCACAAACCGGTGGCCTGCGCTCTTTTCACGGCAGCCTCCGCCTCGGTCTTTTGGACCGGGGTTCTGTAAAAAATAGCGGAGCGGTACTGGGAACCGATATCATTTCCCTGCCGGTTAAGCGTTGTGGGGTCATGCATTTTAAAAAAGAGGTCCAATAAGGCGCCGTAGGAAAGTTTCGCGGGCTCAAATTTTATTTCTATAGCCTCGGCGTGACCGGTATTCCCGGACTTCACATCCTCATATTTTGGATTTTCAAAATCTCCGCCGGTATAGCCTACCGCCGTCTCAATCACACCGGGGATTTTACTTATTATCTCTTCCATCCCCCAGAAACATCCGCCTGCCAATATTGCGGTCTCATAATTTGCATCAATGTCGGCCATGCCCGACTCCTTTCCCGCGCCGGCGGGAGCGCCGCGCGAAGCATCTCTGGAAGATTTATAAAATGAAAACAAAAAACCGGCCGCCAGCGAAACTGTAAAAACGATAATAAATCTTTTATTCACCATTGCCCAGGTATCCTTACAGCGAGAAAACTTCGGAATGTATCCTGGTTCTGGAAACTCCAAGGCCGATCAGGGCGGCCGTCAGAGCGGTCATCATGGGTTGCGGACCGCACAGAAAAGCGTCGCGCTCCGCGAAGTCAGGCACCAGGCGCTTTATGCGATCGGCGTCAATATTACCTTTCTCGCCCGGCCACTCCGGGTCGGCGTTGAGAATGTGGTGTACCGTGAAGCCGCCCAGATCCTCAAGCTCTTCCAGCTCCCGCCTGAAAACTATATCTTTCTGCGCGCGGTTGGCGTATAGCAGAACACAGTCCTTACCAGAGGCCCGCAGCCGTTCACCCAGAGAGCGCAGGGGTGTTATGCCGATACCGCCGGCTATCAGGAGGGCCTTGTCTCCAAGGCATTTTTTTTCAGTGAAGACGCCGTGCGGCCCGTCGATGATGACCGGTGTGCCGGGCTTCAGTGAATTATGCACCGAAGTGGTAAAATCTCCGGACTTTTTTATACTGAAGCGCAGATATTTTCCGTCCGGAGGTCTTGAAATGGAAAAGGGGTGGGCCTGGGATTTAAAGCCGGGAGCCCAGAAGCGCAGCATGGCGAACTGACCGGCTTCGGCCGGCAGCGAAGCCATATCGCGGCCGGTTATCCAGATTGATTCAACCTCCGTTGTCTCCGGCACTATCTTCTCAACCAGAAATTTCCGGCTGTGGTAACGCCATAACGGTTTTAGGGCCCGGCCCCAAGCCAGATTAACCAGCGTGAAAATATAGAGCGCGTACCAGGTCCAGGCAAAATACGGAAGTCCGGCATTGAGGTCCATTCCAAGCTCCAACTGGTGGCCGACGGAAAGCCCCAGACCGATATAAGCGCCAAGATGGGCCATGTGCCAGGTCTCATAGCTGAGCCGGCGGCGCGCGAAAGGAAGAGAAAGTATAACGGCTGCAATTATAAGGAACTCGCCGCAGGCCGCGGCCAGAACATCCTCCCAACCGAGCACCGCAATATATTGCGTTATAAAACCATTCCCTGTCTGCATGGCGTGGTGCCAGACGACCAGCGGCGAGTGTATAAGCAGGGCTAAGGGTATGATAAGTCCGGCCTTATGATGAAAGCGGGTAAGGCGGTCCAGACCGAAAAGCGGCTCAAGCCAGGCCGCGCGGGAAACCAGCAGCAGCTGCCCCATAACACCCAAAGCCGCCACAATTCCGGCCAGCCGGCCTAAAGCCATGACAAGGCCGATCTTATCGGCGAAAAAACCGCCGGACGGCGCCGCGCTATTATCAAAATACCACAGACATAGAGCGGCGGCGGCGCCTATGGGGAAAACAGAGAGGAAAAGCTTTTTCATAGCAAAGAACACCAATTCTTTTGGCTCAAAGCCAAAAATCGCGGCCTTACCGGTTGTTAAGCCTCATGCAAACCGACCAAAAGAACCGGGCAGACTGCCGGCTATTCCACTTCGGTAAACTGCGCGCGGGGCTGGGAACACACGGGACAGGTTTTCAGCTTAAGATCCATCGTGGTATAGCCGCAGACCTGACAGACTATAAATTTCTTCTTTACCTTCCAGTCTTTGAGATTAGTGAGAGCCGTTGAGTACATCTGCGCGTGCATCTTTTCGGCTGCCATAGCTCCTTTGAAGCTATACATGGCCTGCATGTTTTTATCGGCCTCGGCTTTTTTAAGGAAAGCGGGGTACATTTTTTTGCTTTCATGATTCTCGCCGTTAATTGCCTCTTTCAGGTTCTCCCGTGTTGATTTCACAACCGGGGCCTTGAGTTCAGCCTTGGGTATCCCACCCAGCGCCTCTATGGCTTTAGCGTGTTTAGCCGCGTGTATGCTTTCTGACAGGGCCGCAGCCTTAAATAGGCCGGCCACCCCCAGGTATCCTTCAGCTTCAGCTTTCACGGCAAAGGCCTCGTAATGGGCTTTGGCGTTTGATTCGCCGTTATAGGCTTCCTGGAGATTATCGAGCGTGCCGGCTTCGGCCTTGTGAATTTTGGAGTCAATAGCCGCGACGGGTCCTGCCATCAAGCCGAAGGCCAAGACACCGAGAAATAAATTTTTCATTTTTGCCATTTGATCCTCCCCTGTTATACTGCGCACAATCTTGTATCCATTATATAACTTCTCAGCGCCGGCGCAAATCCGCGCAAGATCCAATGAGGGCGCCGGAGGCGGCCGTATGTATTGAAAATTCATCCCCAAAAAGGCATAATGTAGTTATGAAAATCGTGATTGCGCGAAGTTTTATCGCCATTTCATTATTATTGACCGCCGCGGCCTGCTCCAACAATAAGCAGGAGACGCTCCCGACCCCGGAATCGTCAACCGCGGCCGCACAGGCTGCTGAACGCCCCGAAGGCATCACGCAGCCGAGTACACAATCAGGAGATAAGGAAACAAAAACCGATATGAGCGCACTCTTAACCCCCTCAAAAGCCAACGAAAAAGCCCCGGCCACATTCAAGGCCAAGTTCAAGACCACCAAGGGCGACTTCACTGTCGAAGTTACCCGCGCGTGGTCCCCGCTTGGAGCAGACCGTTTTTACAACCTGATGAAAATCGGTTATTTCACCGATGTCGCCTTCTTCCGGGTCATATCCGGTTTTATGGTGCAGTTCGGCATCCACGGCGATCCCGCGGTCAGCGCGCAATGGCGCGAAGCTAATATAAAGGACGACGAGCCCGCGCAGTCGAACCTGAAAGGCTATATCACTTACGCCATGGCCGGCCCCAATACCCGCACGACCCAGCTTTTCATAAATTACGGAGACAACTCCCGCCTGGACGACATGGGCTTCTCACCCTTCGGCAAAGTCACGGAAGGAATGAAAGTGGTTGAAAGCATTTATTCCGGCTACGGCGAAGGCGCCCCAAGCGGCAGAGGCCCCGACCAGGGCCGGACTCAGATGCAGGGCAACAAATATCTGAAGACCGATTTCCCGAAGATGGACTACATCCTCGGCGCGGAACTGCTGAATTAGCAAAAAGTTTCGAACCAAGCCCCGACTAGCGCAGTGTCTCGCGCCACACTAGCGGAGGCCAAGCTCCCATCAGGCTGAAAATGGCAAAAATACTTATAGTTGACGACGACGACACTATTCTTTTAATTTTTCAAACCCACCTGTCCAAAGCCGGCCACCTAGTGGAAACCGCGGTTGACGGCGTGGACGCCCTGGAAAAAACATCCTCCTTCAAGCCCGACCTTATCCTGCTAGACATAAATATGCCCAGGATGTCCGGGTTTGAGGTTGTGAAAAACCTTAAGGAAAATGCCGAAACCAAAGATATTCCGATATTTATCATGACCTCCCTAAAGCAGGACGCGAATATAAAGAGAGCGTATGAACTTGGCATAAACGAGTACATAACCAAACCGATAAATATTGAGCACTTGAAGTTACGCATTGATAAATTCTTGGGGAACACATGCTCATAATGCGCCTTACCTCCTCCCCGCATTTCTACGCCTGCCTCTATATCGCGGTAGGACTGCTTGCGGCCTTTAATCTTTTCGAGATTATTTTCATGCTCTTCCACAAGAACCGCCTGGACAAATCCGAGGTTGAAAAAGAACTCCTGAAACACAAAATTTCCACGGCCATAATTACCGTGACCGACCCGTCCGAAGTGCTCCCGAAGCCGGTCAGCGCCATGAATTACGCGGCGTACAACGAAGCGGTCTCAAGCATAATTGAAAGCTTTGAGGGTGAAATAGTGGAGCGCGCCACAAAACTCATATATAAATTCGAAATTGATCTCTATTATAAACGCCTATCCAGAACCACGATCTGGTTTAAGCGGGCGCACGCCATAGACATGTTATCCTCGCTGAAACTGAAAAAGAACCGTGAATTTTTTTACGCTGTTTTTAAAAGCGAACCCGTCAAAGAAGTCCGCTACCGCATAATTTACGGGCTCAGCAGGCTCGCCCGCGACCGGGAAGACATTTACTCAATCTCAAAATTGCTCGCAACCCTGCCCTACCTTACGGCTAAATATACGGAAGATGTTTTTTTAAACACAATAACCGCGCTTAAGAACGCCGGGAAGGAAGAGGAATTCGGATTTTTTCTGAAGCAGATAATGACCGACGCGGAAATACCCCTGAAGATAAAACGGGACTGCCTGTCAGCCTGCTATCTGGCCGGCTGCGAGCGTGACGGCCTTATAGTAAAGGAGTATTACAGCGCTTTCCAGAACGAGCCGGCGATAATTATCGCCTGCATAAGAACGCTGGCGAACGTCGATCCCGGCATCCTGCCGGAAGTTCTGCGCCATAAGGACTGGCGTGTGCGGCTTACGGCTCTAAAATACGCGCATCTCGGCGGGACAGATCTGCTCCACGACCTGAAAGACCTGGTGCATGACTCAAACTACCATATAAGGCTTAACGCGGCGCTGGCCCTTTCCAAGCTGGGCGACCCGGGGATTGAAATACTGAGAGGCGAGACGGCCTCAACCGATAAATTCGCCGCCAACGCCGCTAAATACGCGCTGACCGGCGCGGAGGCCGCCTCATGAGCCATTTCATGGTATCCGCCGCATACTATCTGCAGGGAATAATACTGGTATATTTCCTCGCTATAAATTCCACCTACACCCTGCTTATACTTTTCGCCCTTAAAGACATTGTTCAGAACTCTTATCTCTCCACCTCGCGTGGCGCACGGCGCCTGCTGACTTCGGACTCATACTACAAGCCGGTCTCCATAATAGTGCCCGCCTATAACGAATCTGAGGTTATCTCCGACTGCATAAGATCACTGCTAAACCAGCACTATCCCGAGTTTGAAATAATCGTGGTCAACGACGGCTCTTCCGACGAAACAATTGCCAAGTTAAAAGAAGATTTCAAACTGAGCGCCTATTTAAAACCGGTACGCCGGCAGATTCCGCACGCGCCCATAAAGAGCATATACATCTCCGGAGACTATCCTAACCTTATAATCATAGATAAAGAAACAGGCGGAAAGGCCGACGCCATAAACGCCGGAATAAACGTCTCTTCCTATCCGATATTCTGCTCCCTGGACGCCGACTCGCTGCTGGAGCCGGACGCGATATTGAAATCCTCCAAGCCTTTTATCGAGAATGACGAAGTTATAGCCACCGGCGGCATCGTGCGCGTATTAAACGGCTGCCTTGTTAAGGACGGAGCGGTGCTTGAGGCGGAACTGCCTAAAAAAACGCTGGAGTCTATCCAGGTGCTTGAATACGCCCGCGCCTTTCTGTCGGGCAGAACCGGCTGGAACCTCATCAACAGCCTGCTGATAATTTCCGGCGCTTTCGGGGTATTCAGAAAAGATATGGTGGTGGCCGTAAACGGCTACCGCAAAACCGTAGGCGAAGATATGGACTTGGTTATGCGGTTGCACAGGCATTGCCTGGATAATAAGATTCCATATAAAATATTTTTCGTGCCGGACCCGGTCTGCTGGACGCAGGTCCCTTTTACGCTGTCCATGCTGCGCAAGCAGCGCAACCGCTGGCACAGGGGACTGCTGGACTCGCTGTTGGCAAACCGGTCAATGATATTAAACCCAAAGTACGGCGCAGTAAGCCTGCTGGGGGTTTCCTACTTTCTTTTCGTAGAGGTTCTTGGGCCCATAATTGAACTTCTTGGCTACATCTTAATACCGGTGTTCTACTTTATGGGGCTCCTGGACACTAAATTTGTCCTGCTGCTTGTAGCCATGTCGCTGCTTTGGGGAATCTCAATAAACATATCCGCGATCTTCCTTGATACATATAATTTCCGCCGCTATAAAAAACAAAAAGATGTGCTGCGCCTCTGCCTTATGTCAGTAGTGGATTTTCTGGGCTACCGGCAGATAACGCTCTACGAGCGGGTCAGAGCATGCTTCTATTTCAGAGGGACACAATGGGACACGCAGAAACGACAGTCCCAGTAGCCGGGTGGCGGATGAAAGCTTCGCTGGTAGGCGCAGCCGCTTCACGGTTCCTAGACCTAGTGCCGGCCCTGGTGATAGCGATGTTCTGCCTGCGGGCCGCCGAATTGACCTCCGGCATACAAACCGGTTCCACGCATTCAGAAACAATCTCCGCCATAGCAACAGCCATAAGCCTGGATCTTCTCAACCTGATCCGGTATCTGCCCGCCCTATTCCTATATTCGCTGCCATTTCTGCTCGTCCACTCACGCCGCGCCAGTCGCCTGGGCCTCGGCCTGGCTTGGTCACTGCTGACACTTGTGCAGACCGCGCTGTTCCAGTATTTTCTCACAGCCCGCGTTCCGCTCGGAGCTGATCTCTTCGCCTACTCATGGGACGATATCCGTAAAACGGTCTCCGGCGGCACAGGACCGAATGCAGCGGTTATAATCGCTCTACCCCTCGCTCTGATCGCCCTGTGGGCGATACTCGCACGGCAAAACCGGCGCGCGCGACCGACATTCCAGCCCCGGACCGCTGCCATTTTATTGACTATGGCACTATTGGTTCTGGTGATCGTACCCGGGCGGCCCGGCGGAACTGTTTCTGTGACTGAAGATACCTATAACCTGACCCTTAATAAGTCCGCATATTTCTTCGACACCAGCGTTTCCAACCTGGCACCGCTGCGGGGGCTCAATCTGGACCATCCGGCCTCTGCCACGGCGGTCACCGGTTTTCATTACCTGGATCCTAAGTACCCATTCCTCCGCGTTGAACAGACCCCGGATGTTCTGGGGCCTCATTTTAATATACGCAAGGACAATCCTCCGAACCTTGTATTCATCATTGTCGAAGGTTTAGGTCGGGCTTTTTCAGGTCCGGGCGCGGCTTTGGGGAGTTTCACCCCCCAACTTGACCGGCTCGCAGAAACCGGCCTCTACTGGGAGAATTTCCTGGCCGTACAGGGCCGCACCTTCGCGATCCTGCCATCGGTATTTGCTTCCCTGCCTTTCGGCGCCAAAGGTTTCTCCGACCTGGGCGAACATATGCCCGCCCATACCTCGTTAATGAGCGTACTGAAAAATAACGGCTACCGCATGAATTTTTATATCGGCTTCAACCTGGATTTCGACAAAGAGCGGGCATTCCTTCGCCGCCAAGGCGTGGATATGATGATGGACGAAAATAATTTTGGACCGGAGTATACGCGCGCGAACAGCTGGGGCTACGGAGATAACGAACTCGTTTCGCTGGCACTGAAAACCGAAGCCAGTGCCCCCCGACAGCCCTTCCTGTCAGTGATCCAGACCATAACTATGCATACGCCGTACACATTCCCGGGCCAATCTGGTTTCTACCCCCGCTTTGAACGCCGCTTAGATGAGCTTGGAATAACTAAAGAACGCAAGGATGCATATCGCGCCCACCGCGATATTTATACAGCCATCCTCTACGCCGATTCGGCACTGGGCCGTTTTTTCGAGGAAATGAAGAAGAACCCCGCTTATCAGAACACGATATTCATCGTAACCGGAGACCACAGGCTGCCCGAGATACCGATGTCCACCCGAATCGACAGATACCATGTCCCATTAATCATCGTTTCTCCGCTGCTACATAAACCGGCCCGGATCAAGTCGGTGTCTTCACAATTCGACATCACACCATCCCTGTTGGCTTTCTTTTCACATAACTATGGCATCCTGACCCCTCATGCAGTCACATGGCTGGGGTCGGGACTGGATATGGAACCATCTTTCCGCAACATCCATGATTTTCCACTAAAACAGACCATAGCGAATCTAGTAGACTTCGTTTCCGGAACATGGTTCATCAACCAGAACACGCTCTACGCTCTGAACGACGGAATGAATATCGAACCGGATGGCGACACTGCCGCACTGGCGCGGGTACAGGCGCAATTCACGGCATTTCGCGCCGCCAACGACCAGTTGGCGCGCAGCGTGACGCTGATCCCCGATGGAACCGCTGGCCAGTTGAGCCCGTATCGAGACGAAGAGCGTATAAAACCGGCCGCGCCGGCGGCGGACAGCGCTGGAATGCTCTCCGTTCAGGAAGTGCATGCGCCCGGAAGCGCGCGACCAGGGGCGCTTACTATTGAAGCCGTGTTCGCTAACACCGGAACGAAGGCAACCGATACCTTTGTCCCGCTCATTGTTCTGCTTGGAGCGGACGGCCGCGAGGTGTCAGAATCATATGCCGCGCCGCAGCGTATTTCCTCCGGAAAAACCATTTTGTTGCAACTGCCTGTAAATTCACTGGGAGTACCCCCGGGCAATTATTTCCTGTCAGTTATTCCGTCACACCCGGAAACCGGCAAAAAAGTAGGGGTTGGGCGATACCGTATCCCGATACGTTTCCATAATTGATCCTTTCATGTGTGATTCCACCATCATACCCTACCCACGACCGCTTCGTCACTTTATTTCCCGCAAAGGGGCACATAAATGAAAAACAGAGCATTGATAGTAATAGGACTTCTGCTGTCGCTCGGGACTGCTTTCGCGGCTCCGGCAGAAAGAGCTATATGGATATGGGAAAAAGACTCCTATGAGATGTTGGAGGACACCGCCGCGGCTAAAAACGCCATAACATTCCTGCGATCTAAAAAGATCGGGACCATCTATCTCTATGCCGACGCGTTCAAAGATCGCAACCTGCTTGAGAGCCGGCCTGAATTATACCGGCAGTTCCTTCGCCGCCTGCATAGTCACGGCTTGCGCGCCCATGCGCTGCTGGGATCGGCGTATCTGCATACCGAAGAGTATGTTCTGCCGGAACGGCGGAAAGATGCGCTGACGATGTTCCAGCGGGTGCTCACCTATAATACTACCGTTAAACCGGAAGAGCGATTCGACGGCATAAGCCTGGACATTGAGCCGCACATTCTGGACCTGTGGCCTGAACGTAAGACGCAGCTTTTGCTGCAGTTTCTGGATCTGGGTCAGAGTTTTATGGAATTGAAAACAAAATCAGGACAATCCCTGATGGTCGGTCCGGCCATACCATTCTGGCTCGACGGTATCGAACTTAAATGGAACGGGCGGAGCAAGCCTGTTAGTGAGCATGTGCAGGATATTTATGACTATGTCGCGCTGATGGATTATCGCGACCACGCCGACGGCGGCGACGGTATTATTTCCCACGCGGCGGACGAGCTGAAGTACGCCGGGCTGAACAAGCGTAAAGTAGTGATCGGAGTAGAAGTGACGCCTAACGAGATCCAGAAAGTATCTTTCAATCACCTGACAGAGCCGGACATGGAGCGCGAACTGGCGCTCACCGAAAAAGCAAACCGGAGCGAACCTGCTTTCGCTGGGTTCGCAATACATCATTTTAGAGGTTATCGTATCTGGCTTGAACGCGAACGTCCCAAAAAATAAGGAAACCTTCAGGTTAATTAAAAGCTGTAGCGGGCCTGCAAGCCCACCGAGTAGGAGCGGTCGCGCACAGTCGTGTCGCTCTTCCTGCCCTGGGCGCGGACAGAGGCGTTGGCCCCGCGATACCACTCTATTTCTGCGAGATAATTATTTCCCTGATAATAGCCCTGGCTGCCGTTGATAAATCCACGCTCGTAGCCGGCCATGGCCGCCCAGTTCTGCCCGTGACAGCGCCGCCAATAGGCGCCGAGCCAATGTGCGCGCACATCGCTTGAGGTATAGCCGGTGTACGGCGCGCGATAATCCTGGAGCGAGAAGCGGTAGCCGCCGGAGAACTCTTTATTCCAAGGGAGCCAGGCGGTCAGGTCCGCGTTGAGATCATGTAAGCTGTTGGCGTCCGAGTAAAAAGTGTGGGCGTAGGAAGTGCCGATGGTGTAGATATCAGTAATGGTACGCCTGATGCCTATATTGAGCCGGTCGGTATTAACATAAAGGAGACGCCCGTCCGCGGACGCGCTATAAAATTCCTGCTGGCTGTGGGAGTAACCTGACTGAACAACATTAACGCCGAACTCCCGAAGCCCCCTAAGCGAATAAGTCCCCAGGGTCGTCCCGTCGGAAGTGTCGTAAAGCCCGGCCCTCAGCAGCCAATCCCAGTTCCAACGGCTGGACTGCGCCTCGGCGCGCGCCGCGTATTCTCTGAACAAATCAAAATACTGGGTGGTGCCTGAACCGCGAACGAATTTAGGCGCGCGGGTCAAAACAAGTTTAAAATCGGAATCATAGGCGTGCCAGCCGCCGGCCAGGCGCACACGACTTAAAAGTTTATCCTGCACACCAGGCACTTCCAGGTCTGAAAGCACGGACTGCCCGTATTCGGCCTCCCAGTTAAAGTCGCGGCTGGGCCGTCCGCCAAGTCCTGCCGAGTATATCTGTTCAAGAATATCGTAGTAGGTGAAATCCTGGCCATCGTTCCTCTGCGCCTCTTCCCTGATCTCCACGCCTCCGATCAGATCAAGGTTTGCCTTAAGCGGCACCCTGAACCTGCTGCCGCCCGAATGCCCCTCATAAAGAATGCGCTGCGGGCTTGGCGTATCAAGACCTTCCATCGAATAAGACTTATAGGACTTCCCCCAGGGGAATACCCCGGCGCGGAGCAGTTCCATGGAAGAATCGAGATTCCTTCTCGCGACACAATCGTGCGAATCGCACTCAACCAGTTCTTTATAGGTTTGCAAAGCCCCTTCCACATCCCTTTGGCTGTTCTGCACCCTGGCGAGAAAACCCAACACATAAACGCTATGGGGAGACTGCGCTTTCCACCGCTCGAGATAGCCGCGCGCCTCTTCATACTGCCCGAGGGAGATACAGGTAAGAGACAGCCCTTCCAGCGCGCCGCCGCTATCCGGGGACTGCGCCAGGAGTTTAAGAAAGGTTTCTTTGGCGGCGGCGTAATCTCCGCTCTTGCGCTGCGCCATACCTAAGGTGTAGGAAGCAGGAGGAACGGTCACCGCCGCGGAAGATGTCATATTATCAGGGGAAAAATCTCCCGGCGCGCTTTTAATATTATCCGCGGCAAAGACCGGCAGCCCGCACAAAAATGATAAAAACGAAATTAGTAAGAGTCTTGTCATAATAAATTATTTGATGAGGGCTACCGCGATGACTGATAATCGCGCCTCACAATAACACGCTCCCTTCCCGCATTTTTACTTTAACTTCAATATTAAAATTTTACCATTTTTAGGAGGCCACAATGGGTGATGATGGACGGCGCGCATCCATTTATAAGGCTAATCTTTACCCACGGATATTGTTGGCGCATTGGCAGCCGAAGCGGAACTGATCTTGACTATTTCTTCAAACGCTTTTTCAAACCCTTCTACTACGGCCGGGTCAAAAGCTTTTCCGCTTTCCGAGCGTATAAGGTCTCTGGCTTTTTCAGGCGTCCAGGCCGGCTTATACACCCTGTGCATGCAAAGGGCGTCAAAGACATCAGCCACAGCCATGATGCGGGCGTAAAGCGGTATCTGAGCGCCTTTTGTGCCGACCGGGTAGCCGGTGCCGTCAAATTTTTCATGGTGACATCCCGCTATCTGACACGCGATGCGCAGAAGCGGAGTTTCGGCTTCGCTGAGTATCTTCTCGCCGTAGAAGGCGTGTTTTTTCATCACCTCATATTCCTGGGGAGTCAACTTTGCAGGCTTTAAAAGTATGGCGTCAGGTATACCCACCTTTCCAATGTCGTGCAGCGGGCTCGCGTAACGAATATTCTCTATTTCCTGCTCGGACAGGCCCATCCCCCCCGCTATCAGCGCGGTGTAGGCGCTCACATGCTTCAGATGAACGGCAGTATCTTCCTGATCGCGGTATTCCGCGGTTATGGCCAGGCGGTAAATAGTTTCAAGCTGCGCCTTGTAGAGGCTTTCGCAGAGCTGGGCGTTTTCAATAGCGGAAGCGGCTATCGAGCTTATAAGCTGCAGCACGGCCTCGTCGTCGCCGTTAAAGTTTCCCTCGTTTTTATTTATAACCTGGAAAACCCCCATAATGTGTCCGCCCACATCCTTAAGCGGCACTGCAAGTATGGTGCGGGTCCGGTATCCTGTAATGTGGTCTATTTCCGGATTGAACAGAGGATCCTTATAAGCGTCAGGGATGTTCACTATGCGGCCCTTGGAAGCCGCCTCTCCGGCTATGCCCTTGCTGGAAGGCATGCGAATTTCGGTATTCTGAATGCCCTGCGCCACTTTAGACCAGAGTTCTTCGGTTTTTTTGTCCAGGATAAAGACGGTACAGCGGTCACAGTTAAGAATTTTCTTTACCTGCGCCGCGATAAGTTCAAGCAGCTTGTCCAGACGGGTTTCTTTGTATACCACCCCTCCGAATTGAAGCAGCAGGTTTAAACGATTTTGCAACTCTTCTATCTTATCCATTGATGCTCCCGTATATTTTTATTTCCCCGCGCCGGTCCTGTTCAGACGTTTCTTGTAGATATAATTAGCGCCCTGGTAAAAAGAGACGGCTTCTTCTTCCAGGACTTTATTATCAGTGGTCCCGGTTATGGTCCGGGCGGCTTCGTCCCAATTATAGGTTTTCAGGTATTTTTTCGGGCCCAGCACGGCCAGACGGCCGTCTTTCAGCAGACCCATTTTTTGGAAAGTGGAGAGGAAGGCCCTGCCCTCCGGCTTCCCGTTTAAAATATCCCGTCCGAAAAATCTGCTTTCGTAGGACGCGTTCATCAATCCCAGTATGGTCGGAGCCAGATCCGCCTGAGCCGCCAGCGTTTCGATCACGGCCGGTTTAATATGCGCCGGGGAATAAATGATCAGCGGTATATGGTAATTATTAACCGGGATCTCCGTCCTTCCCGCTGAATTGGCGCAATGGTCAGCGGTGATAACAAATATCGTGTCCCTGAACCAGGGCTTATTTTTCGCAGCCGCCAGAAACTCGCCTATGGCGTAATCCGAATATTTAAGCGCCCCGCGGCGGCTCTTCTCCGAAGGCGGAATATCTATTTTACCTTCAGGATAAGTGAAGGGCCGATGGTTAGTGGTGGTCACCACCATGTAAAAGAATGGCCTGCCGGCTTTGGAATCAATATCGGCTTCCTTAAGGGTTTTTGATAACAAATCGCCGTCGCACACGCCCCAGATATTGGCAAAGGTTATTTCGCTCTTGGCGAAATTAGCCCGGTCAACTATGTCAAAGCCGTTGCCGGAATAAAAAGCGTTCATGTTGTCAAAGTAGCCGTAGCCGGCGTAAACATACTTCGTAGCGTAGCCCATGCCGCGCATCACTGAGCCCCAGGAAAAGAAATTCCCGTTATCCGGCCGCTTCACGATAGATGTGCCGGGGAGCGGCGGGATGGAAAGCGTCATGGCTTCAAGCCCCCGCACGGTGCGCGTGCCGGCGGCGTAATACCGCTTAAAGAAAAGTGATTTGCCGGCCAGGGCGTCAAGGTTCGGCAGAGTCCCCTCGCCCTTCACCGCGCCGAAAGCCGCGAGATATTCCGCGCTGAGACTCTCGCCAACTATAACAACAACATTCAGCTTTTTCAGCGGCCCTCGCCCCTTTATCAGCCTTTTTATGTCCAGGCCCTGATCCTCAAACTTTGCCCCCGGCTCCGCCAGACCGCCGCGCAGGAGTTTAAAGGCCTCGCCTCCGTCCATAGAGGCGTAAAACTTGTCATAAGGCAATTCGTTATTCAGGAAGGCTGAACCGAAAGCGTAAAGTCCGTTCATGGCAACTTCGTTGGCATACTCATTCTTTGAAACCTGGGCGAATCTGCCGTCAAGAAATAAAAAGCAGAGTACAGGCGCGACAAGGACGCACAGAGCCGGAGTAAGGCGGCGGCGGAAAGGGCTGTGAGAGGTGAAAGAACTGGCCAGGCGGCGGCCGAAGAGCCACAGCGCCGCCGCGGACAATAAAGCGACCAGCGGCAGCGCCACCGGCAGATTGTATGACTCCTTTATATTCCCCAGCACTTCATTGGTGTAAACCAGATAATCTACGGCTATGAAGTTATAGCGCACGCCAAATTCGTAAAAGAAGTAATACTCGGCGGCCAGATTGAAGGACAGAAGGAAAGCGCCGATAAAGAAAAGCCCGTAGACAGCAAGGCGATGCCAGAAGGCCGTGTAAATTTTTTCAGGCAGGACCAGCAGGTAAAGAGCCAAGGCCGCGCCGATGTAAGAAAAAGCGGCGCAGTCGTAAAAGAAGCCTGCGAAGAACATTTTCAGCAGCGTCCAAAATCCGCCATCCAGTTCCGGCCAGGCCATTGCCAGCAGCGTGAGTCGGGTAACCAAAGAGAAAGTCAGGAATAGCAAAAAAAAGCATAGAAACAGCCCGCCCCGGCCTTTTATTTCCGGAGGTGAGATTAATTGGCTTAGCTTTAGCCAATAGCGATTTATCGTGTCGCCAAAAAAGCGAGGCACGCGCCGGTCTATATCCATTAGTATATTTTACAAAATATCGCTTTGTTGTGGCGGTGCGGTACCTGAGGCTCTATTGTGCTGTCGCGCAGGTTCACTCTGCAATAGCCTTCAGGCATTCAGGGGAATTATTTTCCGGGGAATTGATAAGGGAGGAAACCTTGTAACCGTGCATTAAGGCCGAATCGTAAGCCCGTAGCACTGGCAGAAGTTCCTCGGTATTACTGGCGCGCATATCCAGCCAGAGTTTTTCCCGCTCTTTGTCCAGTATCACCGGCATCCGGTGGTGTACCGTTTTTACAAGGGCGCTGGAAACGCAGGTGACAACGGCATAAGTTCCCGTAGCTTCGTCATAAACCCCGGCCATGGCAAAAAGGCTTTTGTCTTTCCGCTCAAAGCGGTAAGGCACTTTTTCCCCGGCCGTGTGCGCCCACTCGTAGAAGCCGTCCGCCGGCACGATGCAGCGGCTCTTATAAAAAGCCGTGCGAAAAGTGGGCCGTGACGCCAGACCTTCAGCGCGGGCATTTACAAAACCCTCTTTTATCTCTCCGCCGGCCCAGCCCGGGATAAAACCCCACTTAAGCATCTTAATAATTCCACCGGCAATCACCGCGGCCATCTGGCCCGGCGCAATATTATAACCAGGATGCACGGGCATGCTGGGAGGCTTAACGCCAAAACGCTTTATAAGCTCATCAACTTCAAAAGTTTGAGAATATCTTTCGCACATAATTTTTCACAGGCTTTCCTCAATAGAATATCTTAATATAAATGTCACCCTTCCGCCAGAGCCGGACCGGAACTATAACCGATTTTGTATAATTTATCCGTGTTACTCTGACATTCCCCCGGATAGCCTGAAAAATATGCCTTCTTTTGTAGCCATCGATTTCGAAACGGCCGACTACGGCAGAGATTCCGCCTGCTCGGTAGGACTCGCTCGCGTAGAGGGCAGCAAGATCGTGCGCAGCGAGCACCATCTCATCAGGCCGCCGCGCCAGACCTTTATTTTCACTGAGATCCACGGCCTGACCTGGGCCGATGTGAAGGACGCACCCACTTTTAAACAGCTCTGGCCCAAGCTAGAAGCCTTCCTTAAAGACGCCGAATTCTTCGCGGCGCATAACGCGAGCTTCGATAAAGGCGTGCTCCACGCCTGCTGCGCGCAGGCGGGACTGAAAGTACCGGAGCAGCCCTTTCATTGCACGGTCAAATTGGCCCGCAGCGTCTTAAAGATCTCCCCGGCCAAGCTCTCCCATGTATGTCATCACCTCAGCATTCCGCTGAATCACCACAACGCGCTCTCGGACGCCGAAGCCTGCGCGCGGATAATGATAACCGTTCTGGAACATAAAGCCGAGATAGCCCAAGCCAAAAAATAGTCAAATTTCTTTCTTTCCCCCGGCACGATAGATAGCGCCGTGCCCAAACTTGCCCCGGATAGTTTCCACCGCCTTATGCGCCACCTCAAATTTATTATTCATCTCATCATCGAATAGCGATTCCTTGATCTCCGACGGCATCAAACCGGAAACCTTCACGCCAAGCAGCCGCACCTTTTTTCCGCCGCGATTAAAAGCTCCGTAAAGTTCCCGGACGCTTTCGTGTATGACGTCGGTATAGTTGGTAGCGAAAGGAATGGTCGCGGCCCGGGTAAAGGTTATAAAGCCCTCCAGCCTTATTTTAAGAGTGATAGTGCGCCCCTTAACCCCGTCCGCCCTCAAGCGGGAAGAAACCTTGTCGCACAAAGCCAGAAGCGCCTCGGATATATCCCGCTCTGCCGCCGTATCTTCCTCAAAAGTAAATTCATTGCTTACAGACTTGGCCTCGCTCTCCATAACCACTTCCCGGTCGTCATGGCCCAGGGCCAGTTCAAGAAGTTGGGGGCCGTGCTTGCCGAAAAGCCTGTAAAGCTCAGCCGGAGCGCAGTCGGCCAGCTGACCCACGGTATGGATACCCTGCTCTCTCAATATATTGGCAGTCTTGGGGCCCAGCCCCCAGATGCGCCCGATATTCAGGGGCCGCAGGAACTCAGATACCTCTCCGGCCTTCACTTCCACCAGCCCGTCCGGCTTTTTAAGGTCGGACGCGATCTTGGCGGCCATCTTATTCGGCGCCAGCCCCACCGAGGCCGTGAGCCCGGTCTCAGCTTTTATGCGCTCTTTTATCAGGCGGCAGACATCCAGCGGCGTGCCGAATAATTTATAGCTGCGTGTGATATCCAGGAACGCTTCGTCAATGCTTATCGGCTCTATGTCCGGAGTGAAGTCATAAAAAATCTTGTGTATTATCTCAGACGCCCGCGAATAGCTGGCGAAATTGGGGGTCACAAAAACGCCATTGGGACATCTGCGCCAGGCTTCCGATATGGGCATCGCCGACCTGATACCGAATTTACGGGCTTCGTAGGAGCAGGTGGAAACCACGCCCCGGCCCTTGCCGCCTTTCGGGTCCGACCCGACGATCACCGGCCTCCCCCGCAAAGCCGGATTATCCCGCTGCTCTACGGCGGCGAAGAAGGCGTCCATATCCACATGTATAATGTAGCGTTCGGGCATGATCTGAGCCTACGGCGTAAAAAACCAAGGAGTAAGGATTAAGTGCTAAGCAGTAAGCGCCGAGGATTAAAAGCATCCTTGAAACACTTACCGCTTAATCCTTACCACTTATCTACTTACCACTGCTTTCAGGCAGGCTGTGCAGTTTTGAAAGCAGCCAGGCCATATTCTCTCCAAGCACCTTCATGGTCATCATGCCTTCCTTGTCGTTTTCCACTTCGCCTATAGCCCGCCCCACTCCCATATTCCAGTAATTGGACCCTGGAATTATCATCTGGCTTATAGTGAAGAAATGGTTTATAGTGTCGAAGGCGTGCACGGCACCGCCGCGCCTTACCGCCACCACAGCGGCGCCGGTTTTGCGCTTAAAAAGTCCGCCGTTAGCCATGCTTACATAACCCGCCCGGTCTATAAGCGCCTTGGTATCGCTGCTCACATCCGCGAAATAAGTGGGCGAACCTATAAGTATCCCGGCCGAGGCCTCCATCTTCGCCACATAACTGTTCAACCCATCGTCGGGCAGAACGCATTTTTTGTCCTTGTTCTTAGAACAGCCGTTGCAGGCCGTGCAACCCCTTAGCGGCTTGCCGGCCAGTTGAACCAGTTCCGTTTCAAAGCCCTGCTTTTTCAGTTCAGCCAGCGCCGCGTTCAAAAGGATTGCCGTATTCCCGTCTTTGCGGGCGCTGCCGTTAAATGCCGTTATTTTAAGCATATTCTCTCCTATTGATTCTGCCGTTTGGGTAAGATCTCGATCCAGTAACCGTCCGGATCCTCTATAAAGTAAATTCCCATGGCCTCGTTAACATAGCACACGCAGTTCATCTTTCTGTGAAGCTCGTGCGCGGCCTTGAAATCGTCCGTGATAAAAGCGAGGTGGGATTCGTTGTCACCCAGGTCGTATTTTCCCTTCCTGCCTTTAAGCCAGGTAAGCTCCAGTTTATGCGGAGTTTCCCCGTCACCCAGGAACACCAGTGTAAAACTGCCGTCCTTGGCGTTTATCCGCCTGGTCTCGGAAAGTCCCAGCGCGGCCTTGTAGAACTTCAGGCTTTTTGCGAGGTCCAGCACGTTGAAATTATTATGCGCAAAAGCGAACTTCATTTTTCCTCCTTTTCCGCTCCGGCAACAAGATTACAAACATTACCTTTATCCGGTCAACACTGCGCTATGAGGAATATGACTTGGAAGGATAAACCCCTGGCATATAAGGTGGAGTGGGGGGCAGGGGAACCGGATAAGCGGAACCGTACCGGAGGCCGAGGCTTGCGTAGCGCCGAGACCGAGGTCCGGAAGCGCGCGCACGGTGTGCGCGACGCTGGTTCCGCGTTCCGGGGCCCCTGACAGGCCCCGCGAACCCTGCATTGGGGGGATTACACAGAAGTCTTGACGTTACCTATCAAAGCGCTGTCAAATTTTATATGCTTTTACGATAAGAGAGGTGCGATGTATGAAATATTTTCTGTTAATGTTTTTTTCAGCCGCAATGGCGCTGCCGGTGGCGCGGGCTTATTCGGACGAAGGTCACTGGTCAGGCAAACACCTGAGCGTGCAGGAGCTTGAAAATAACGCGGTGACGCTGAATGGCGCGATAAAACAGGACCCCGCCAATGTTGAATTATATATCAAGCTCGGCTTCACCTACGCCAAACTTGAAAAGGCCGACGAGGCCCAAACCGCTTTTGAGAACGCTGTCCGCCTGGATCCCAAAAAAGCAATAGCCCATTATATGCTTGGCCTCATCTACGAAAAAAAGGATCTTAAAGATAAAGCCATAGCCGCCTGGAAAGCCTGCCTTGAAACCGCTACCGAGCAGTGGATGAGCGAAAAAGCGCTAAAACACCTGCACCATCTCAGGAGCCGTTAGGACTAACTGATGAAAAATATACGACTTCTTCTTGCTTTACCCGCCCTGGCTCTGCTGACCGCCTGCGTAACCCCGCAAGTGGCCATAAATCCGCGCGCCAATTTTTCGGCCATCAAGCGCGTGGCGGTGCTGCCCTTTAACGGCCCGAAAGGAGATCTGGCCGCGGATATGCTGACCCAGAGCCTGATGATGCGCGGCGCCGATGTGGTAGAACGCCAGCGCCTTGACGCGGTTATGAAAGAACAATCGCTCTCATCTTCAACATCTTTTGACTCGGCCACGGCAAAGCAGTTGGGTAAACTCCTGGGCGTGGACGCCATTTTCGTAGGCACCGTAGGAGAAAGCACGCCCCCGGCAAGCTACCTGGTGAGCGGGTCCGACAACGCTATTGTGACGAATGTGACACAGGTCGCCGCTGGCTCCGTCTATTCCGAGGGCTCCGTGTTGGGCATGCCCAACTCCCAGATCCTGAGCACCACCGCTAATGTTTCGCTGGTTTCCCGCATGGTAGACGTGCAGACCGGCTCCATAATGTGGTCAGCTTCGATGTCTTACGAAGGCTTTGATATAACTTCGGCTAAGAGAGAGATCTCCGAATCGTTCACAAGTTCGCTGACTCCGATCTGGCCGGAACTTTACAAAACAAATTAAAAAGTCCTGACGCAAAAAAGCCGGGCTTTTGCCCGGCTTTTTTATTTAGTGTATTAACCAGCAGCACCTGCCGCACTGTCTTGCTGCCGCACTGCCGCGCTTTAAAAATCGCCCAGGCGATTTTTGATTAATCCATCAGCCGTTTCTGACCTTCCAGCCGCCTTATATCCTCCACATCCTGCGTGAACTCCAGGCAGCCGATATATTTTTTACTCTCGTCGCGCAGCGCGTAGAATTCTATAAGTATTTTGTGCTTGGGCTCGCCCTTTTTCACCTCAAGGTCTATCCAGAATCGGACCTTCTCCCTGGTTCCGGCCTTCATCTCCGCTATGATTTTTTCCACCATGGCCAGACTGCGCTCAGGATGGCATTGCCTGAAATTCATCCCCATGGACTCCATAGGCCGCCTGAACAGCCTTGTCTCGTGCTTGTTCCAGCCGACCACTTCATCATTGGCGTCTATCACCGTAACTTCAGCCGGGATACGCTCAATCATCGCCTTAACCATTTCCGCGCTCATATTATCAAAAAGCATGCAGTCTCCTTAACCCGTAAAATCCTTGGAAAAATTATAGCATTCATAAGTCGCCCCCCCGCGCCTTAGCGTTGGGAGACCGCGGCAGGGCAGATGTTCTCACATCAAATTCTTCTGCTTGAAGCTGGCAAACCCCTCCTTTGTCACTATCACATGGTCCAGCACCTCTATACCAAGCAGTTTACCGGCCTGCACAAGGCGCTTGGTAAGGCTCAAGTCCTCATCGGACGGCTCAAGGCAGCCAGAGGGATGATTGTGCGCCAGGATTATGCCGGCGGCCAGGTTCCTTACGGCCGGCTCAAAAACCTCGCGCGGATGCACGAGATTATAGTTGAGCGTGCCGATAGAAACTATGTCCCTTTTTATCTCCTGATTTCGCGTGTCCAGATAGAAAGTGACAAAATGCTCCTTTTTATTATCCCTTATATCTCTCAGCTCTTCCCACACATCACGGGGCTTCAGGTAGATATTGGTCTTTTTTCCCGTAAAAAACCGCTTTCCCAGCTCAAAGGCCGCGATGATCTCGCACGCCTTAACCGGCCCCAGACCGGAATGCCCCTTAAGATTTTCAAAGCCCGCGTTTGTCAGATTCTCCCTTTTGAATTCTGTCAGGATGTCCCCCGCCATATCCATAACATTGCGCTCCTTAGTCCCGGTCTTTAAAAGTATGGCCAGCAGCTCATTGTCCGAGAGCTTCTCTGGACCATAGCGCATCAATTTTTCCCTCGGCCTCTCAATTTTTTCCATCTCCATTATATCTTTACACATATAATCCTCCTTAAAAGAGTGCAGCATACGCCTAGCGGACTACGGCAGATACTCTATATGACATAAAATAGTATAGCCCGCCACCCCGACAGCGTACTGTCGCGTTCGGAATCCGGAAACTTTTCGTATAATATCACTAGGTTAAGGGTTTAGCGTCGGACAGAGGGGATAAGCGGATATGGAAATTGAAAAATTTGGACAATACGCGCCGGTCAGGAACGTAATCAACAAGGCTCTCGGCGTAGTGATAAAAGTCGTTGGCGACAATATAACCGTACACACGGCAACCGGCGACAGGATGACTTTTAAATCCCAATATCTCGAACCGGCTGGCGCGGTCGAAGCGGAAACGCTCAAACTTCTGACAGAGCAACTAAAAAAAGACGAAGAGGGTAAGAAAACGGCTTCGGCCAGAATAGTTGACCCGGAACTCATACGCTCGGCGTGCGATAAATTCATCAGGCATATCGCCCTCAGATATCCGAAGTCGGGCGAAGCCTTCACTATCTTTTGGACCGAAATATTGACAGCTATTGGCGACCAGCCCGGCAAGACCTGGGACATGAAGCCGAACACCGCGGCGAATCCCTGCCCGGTGCTGAAGATCTACAACCCGGCAACGCAGAAATGGGTGTATTGCCTTAATTTATTGGCCGGCTACGGCCTTAGGATGGAGATAAAAAAGGAATTCCTGCCGCCGGGCAGCGAAGCGCTGTTCCCGATAGACCACGCCATGTTCGGCGCAGGCCGCGCCGTGGAACTAAGCTATAAAGATTTCACGACCGAGAAACGCCAGGCTTATCTGGACTGCATAAAGACCATCTATAAAAACGTTATAGTTTAGCGGGGAAATATTTACCGAGGAATATCTTGGCGTTGCGCCAGCTTTGTTCGCCCAGCGACTCAGAGCTCTGCCCCAGCGCCAGAGCCGCCGCGCGGATAACCCCGGCCAACCCCTCTGACGGGGTCAGGTCTTGGAATTTAGCGTCAGACTCCGGGGATTCGCTCTCAAACAGCAGTCTTTTCGGCGGCGCGGTCAAAAGGGCCCTGCGCATTTTTTCGCGCCGGGGATTCATCATCTCACCGCTGAAAGAAAAATAAGCTCCAAGGCGTGACAGGCCGCTCACCATTTCAGCCGGCCCTCCGTAAGCGTGCAGCATAAAAGCAGGCGGCTGCTCCTCCTTAAGGATGGCCAAAAGCCTGCCCCAGGCCCTCACGCAATGTATTGAAATCGGCCGCTTGAGCTTTTTAGCAAGCTGCAGTTGGGCCCTGAAAGCCTCTTCCTGCCTGCCGGGCTCCGCATCAATAGAATAATCCAGGCCTATCTCGCCCACGCAGGAGGGCGCGCGCGTCAAAAAATCCTCAAGCAGTTCAAGCCAGCCGTCCCCTGCCTTATTTAACGACCAGGGATGCAAACCGAAGCACGGAATTATCCCTTTATGCGACGCGGCCAGAGCCAGCACGCTCTCCCAGTCTTCCGGGCCGGTGCCGTTGCAAAGGCAAGCCTTCACGCCGCCATCCGCGCTTTTGGCAAGGCCGGAATAATTACTGGGATGATTATGCGCGTCAAAAAGCCGTATATCCATACACTAAAGAAGTTTATTTATCGGCCGAGAGATATATTTGCGCCAGAGAATCAGCGTGCTGCAGCAGCGCGGCGTCATCCAGGGCTTCAAGGGATAGAACGGTGCAATGGCCCGGCGGATAGAACCTGCCGTCGCCCTGCTTGGGAAAATGAACGCGGGCAGCCTCAGGTATCCACTTCCATTCCTTTATAAAAACGGACAGATTCTTCTGCCCGGTGCGCGCGTCCAATCCGAGAGAGAAAAAGCAGAACATGTTCGCCTGTATATCCTTTTGAGTGTTTTTTGTCAGGTTCAGGGTAGGATCCGGAGCGAACACGGTGCTCAGCCTCGCGCCCCAGTTAAACCCTGGCTTGCCGCCTATCCGCAAAAGTATCCGGTCGAAAAAAGCCTCAAACCGCTTAACCTCAGGCTCCAACCCGGCCGCTCGCCACTTAGCTTTAGTCATCGCGTAACGCTTAACATACTCATCCTCAGTATGGCGTACGCTCAGCTTGAATAAAAACTCTTCCTTTTCTTCTTCGGTGACCTCTTTAATTTCGGCGAGCTTGTACCAGTGTCCGGTTTCGTATTTTTTACCTTTTGGATAACATTTGCCGTCAGGGCAAAGCGCCAGATATTTATCGCCCTCTATTTTAACCATCATGCCGACAAATCTATCCTTCACGAACCGGCCGTAATTAAAGTCCTTGTTTAAAGCCGGCGGCGGCAATAGTTCCGCGTTCACATATTTGATCCGGTGCGTCACATCGGGACCATGCACGGCAATTACGGCGTTTTTGGGCGGCTCTATATCCACTACCACACCGAAAGCGTCAGAGGTCTTGTTTCGCACGACATCGCCGATCTTTATATCAATCATTTTTTTCCTTATTTAGTTTTTTCTCTCTCAAAAATCTGGAAAGATTCATAAAACCCGGGCTCCGCATGGTTTTTTCTGATATACCCGGCGAGCTCTTCGGAGTTGGAGAACTTGGTCTTGGCAAATTCATCGGACATATACGACAACTTAAGCGTGTTGTCCTTCTGAATCTCTGTTTTCACGAAGAAATGTTTATTGGGCGTAGCGGTTGAAATATTCAACTCCTGCGCGTCCAGAAGCCCCGCCACGCCGATATCAGTCATAAAAGCCCTGTATCGGTCCGTCTTGATGTTGATATTCCGGTTGGGGCCGGAATATTCGATATCGGTAACCTCGACGTAATATTCCGATTCATTGAACCGATAGATCGCCATGCGTCCGCAATCAGACTTATTTTTCAGGTCACACCCTGTCCAGTTCCCGATAATAGCATTATCAAAAGTCCTGACCGACGGTCGGCCGAGCTGAATATCCGAACTATAAGGACATCCCGTAAGGAAAAACATAGCTCCGCAAATAATAAAAATATCCGATTTTTTCATAATTTCCTCCAAACCATCAGCCAGATTTATAGCAAATTGCCCGGCCAAATCAAAGCCCCTTATAGCCCAAATCCTCCGCAAAGCATAATCAACTTTGTTTACTATTCGGTTCGCAGGGCCTGCCGGGGGCCTGGAACGCAAAACCGTAGTCGGCCACACCGTGGCCGCTACTCCCGCCCTCGCCTTCGTCGCTGCGCAAGCCTCAGGCTCCGGAGGGTTTTGCTAACCCAGATCCCCCGTCACCCGCTCCAACATTACGCCTGTCTTAGTTTTATGCTTACCTTAGCGGAGGATTTATAATATCACCGGTGTAAAATAAAAAACCCGTTCCGACTGAAGCGAACGGGGATTTAAAACCGGCATAAACCGCGGCTATTTTAAATTTATTTGATTCTTAAGCTGGTCTAAAGCCTCCGAGCGGGGCATCTGTGAAACTTCGCCCGTCCAGGACAGATCCACATCGGTAAAATCCTGCGCGCCGGGCCTGGAAACCTCGCTGGGCAACGGAACACCCTTGGCCAGCGCTGGGATAGTCTGCGTAACGCAATGTATGGAACCACCGGAGCTTATACTGGCATCCGACGACACAGGTATCACCGTTATGCCCGGAATTCCGTCTTCGTAGGCGGCTTTGGCGGCGGCCTCTTCTTTGGAGTGGCCGGAGTAAGAAGGCAGTATCGCAATTTTATTTACCAAAAGGGAGTTGGTGTAAGTATACCAGGTACCGGACTCGTTCCAGCCTTTAACGGTAATAATTTTATAAGGCTGTCCGTCGGGAGCCATTTTATCCTTAAAAAAAGCCATCGCCTTCTCGGTGTTGGACTTGAAGGGCTCGGTCTCGGCCACGGAGAATAGCACGGTGTGATCATTCAACAACTTCATGAACATATCGATATGTCCGGTTCCGTCAGCCGGCGCTCCGGGATAGCCGGCGTATTCAAAAGTGTAGACATTTTTCACCTTAAAGTACTGCTTCAGCGCCGCGTCGATCTGATCATGCTTCATGTCGGAATTCCAGATATAAGTGCGGTTTGTCATGAACAGATTACCGGCTGAATCCACCATCACATTGCCGCCGTCCAATACCACCTGCACGCCGAAAACATCTATCTTTCTGGCCTTGCCCAGGTTGGCCGGGAACGCGTCGTCATCCTGCCGGTACTGGTGATGCCGGTAAAGGGCGTCCACGATGCCGATCTTGGTCTGATTGGCGGAAAGTCCGAAGGGTCCGTAGTCGCGCACCCAGACGGTATCTATCGGGGCGCTAACCTGCGAATAGCTGGCCGCTGGAACCCCCGGCAGCGAGGAAGGAGCCTCCACCGCCCAGATCTGGGCTTTACCCGGGCCGGTCACGGCTCTGGCTATGGAAGTCAGCATATCGGTGTAGCCGGCCCAGCTTATGATAACGGCTCCGACCGGTTCGTATTCGGCGGGGATGCGGAAATCGCCGGGCGGGACCGCGCGGGATGGGGCGGCAGGCTGACTTTTATTGATCTGCTCCCTTGCGGAATCTATCCAGTTGGGCAACGGATGATTAAGGTCCAGGGCGAAGGCGCCTGATGAACACAGAATCAAAAACAAAAAACCGCTTATTTTTTTCAGATTTTTAGTCATGAGGACTCGCTTATAGAGTATATGGCACATTACACCCAACCGCATGGGGCCAAAGGGAAACATAGGCGTAGGCCTTTAGACCCAGTGTAGTGGCGGGGTGGCGGCCATGGGTCGGATCGGCCGAGGAAGAACCGGCGCGTAGGCCGCCTGTTGGCCATAGGCCCTGTTGCGGCACGCCCATAGGTCAGTCGCCGGGCTGGCCGCAGGCCGATGGGCCCCATGGCTGACAGGACCCCGAGACTAGCGGTAGCGGCCATGCCGACCTGGCAGCTGCTGCCGTCCAGAACTGCCAACCCCGCCATTCCCCTATTGTTTTCTTGGGACAACCGTGCTTTAGACCCAGGACCATACGACCTACGCGGATATGGGTTAAAAAACATTCCTTAACCGGGCCCTTTGCCTCTTATATCTTCCCCGCAGTTACGCTACACTTTAGATAGTCAAGGCTGGCACAGCCGCCCGCCAAATATAGAAATACTATGGAGAAAATATAAATGAAAATGTATCTCAACGCGATTCTTGTAATAACCTTACTTGCGGGCGTGGCTGCGGCTGCGGAAACTCCTAAACTGAATACGGAACTGCCCGGCATTTATAGCGGGGAGCAGAAAAGCGCGCAGAAACTTGCCGGCGCCGTTGTGCTGGAAGGCAAGAAACTTCCGGTCAACATCACTTTCGGCGGATTCATGTCAGATTCAAAAATCATCATCGGATCGCTGGTATTTGAAATTAGCGGCGAAGGAGCTTCGTTTAGCGGGTACCGCAAGGCTGACGGGGCTGATCAGAACATTGAGATAATGCCAGCCAGCGCCGACATTCTAAAAAACCCGCAGCAGGCTGCGAAAGAATTCGGTATATCCAACTATAAGGAAATAAAATGCAGTCAGGGCGATTATTTCCTTATGCTCAGCGACAATATCACCAACAAGATCGTGGCCAATTGTGTAAAACTGCTCTAAAGAAACGGCCCAAACTCAAGAACGGTCCGGCGAAAAGCCGGGCCGTTTTTTTGCCGGGCACCGCTAAGGTCCTCCGCGTTATGGCGTCTGTATTAAAATCATGGTAGAATATCCTCCACCGTGAATCAGGCAGTCTCGTTCGCCGGCAGTGGTTTCAACAGCGGACGGCGGGTAAAAATTGAGGAGAACATCGATGAAAAAGAATATTAAAGTTTTTGCGGCGCTCTCGGCTGCTGTCCTGGCTTTTTTAGCCGGCAATACGCCGTCGTTTGCTGCCCCCCTTTCGGGCAGCGTTAAAGATCAGATATCGACCATACAATCTCTCATACAAAAAAAAGGGGCCAAATGGGTGGCCGGGGAAACCTCCCTTTCAAAAATGTCGCGCGAAGAGTGGAAATTTCGTGTCGGCCTGAATTTCCAGCCGATAAATGTGCCCCCCATCGAAGAACCGGCCGTGTTCGCCCCCCAGCCTCCCAGCCTTGACTGGCGTGACAATAACGGCAATTATGTAACCGGCGTCCGGGATCAGGCAAAATGCGGTTCCTGCTGGGCCTTCGCCATGACCGCCGGACTTGAATCCCACATCCTGCGGACACAAAACACCGGCGCCACGGATATAGACCTGTCCGAGCAGGTGATGTTATCCTGCAGCGGAGCCGGGTCCTGCAACGGCGGCAGACTTAACGCCAATTATCTGGAAAATACCGGTCTGCCCATTGAAGCGGCTTACCCGTATACCGCCACCGACGGTTCCTGCGCCTCCGCCGCACCCGGCTGGCAGAGCTCGGCCTATAAAATAGGATCCTGGGGCTCCGTCTCCGGCCATCTCTCCGCCCTGCAAAAGGCTCTAAACACTTACGGCCCGCTACCCACCGCTTTTTATGTGTACGAAGACTTCATGTATTATAAATCCGGGATATACACGCACACAACCGGCAGCCGGTTGGGCGGTCACGCCGTGCTGCTGGTCGGCTACAACGACGCGGAACAGTATTTCATAGTCAAGAACAGCTGGGGCCCCGACTGGGGCGAGAATGGTTTCTTTAAAATCGCCTATTCTGAGCTGGAAACCTTTGTAAATTTCGCCATGATCACCATCGCTTACCAGTCCAAGGACGCGCAGAGAAGGATTGAAGCGCTCAATAAAACCATGGAAGGTATCAATACTGACGGAAGCTGGGGACGGGTGCAACCGCTGTTCAACTGATATACAGCCAATAGAATGTAAATAAAAACGGCGTCCGCTTAAAGCGGTCGCCGTTTTTATTATCCGGACTTAAAGGATGCGGCTTCAGGATAGGCCGCGGATTTATTTTATCGAAAGCGCCTTCACATACTTCTTGTATCGGTCGTGTATCTCCGATTTTGAAAGCCGGCCAACTCTTTTCACGCTGAAATCTTCAACGCTGAAGGATGACAACACTGTGCCGTAGGACATGGCGCGTTTTAAGACGTCAAGACTCCGCCAGTCTGGTGAAGCAGCAAGATAGCCCATGAACCCGCCTGCAAAAGTATCGCCGGCCCCTGTCGGATCAACAACTTTTTCTATCGGCTGGGCGGGGATAGCAAGAACCTCTCCGCCGTAGAACAGCATCGAACCGCTATCACCTCTTTTGATGACTATCGCCTGCGGGCCCATCCCGGTCAGTATCTTCGCGGCCTTTATAAGGTTATGCTCCCTGGTCAATTGCCGCGCCTCTTCTTCGTTCACAAAAAGCAGGTTAACCTGGGACAAAAGTTTCACAAGGGATTTTCTCTTGAGTGTTATCCAGTAATTCATGGTGTCGCAGGCCACAAGCCTGGGTTTCCCCATCTGGGTCAGTACATCCCTCTGCAGGTCCGGGTCTATGTTGGCCAGAAACAGCACCCCGCATTCGGTGTGAGCGCGGTTAAGCTTAGGTTTAAAATGTTCAAAGACATTAAGGTGCGTGGCGATGGTGGTGGCGTTCTTAAAATCCCTGTCGTACCGTCCCTTCCAGTGAAAGGTTTTGCCCGGCATTACCCGCAGTCCCTCCAGGCAGATATTGCGGCGCTTTAAAAGCCGGCGGAAGGGTCCGGGGAAATCCTCCCCGACAACACCCACTATCCTCACCGGAGTGAACTGCGAAGCGGACATGGAAAAATGCACAGCCGAACCGCCGAGGGCCTTATTAGTGCGGCCGTGTATGGTTTGCACTGAATCCAGCGCGACAGAACCGACGACTAAAATCGTGTTTTTCATATGTTGTGGTTTAAGCTTCCTTATCTCACGCGCAAGTTGGGTAACGCCGCCAGAACTATGATACCAAACATGAAACCGCATCGTCAAAAAAGCGGTATTTGCCGCCCATGCGGCTTCAGACTGCGGTTTTTTCTCTCTCGGCCGGGGCCGGGCGGCCCAGGGCTTCCAGAGTTTCTTTTACTATCAGGTCCGCCCACTCCTTGCGAAGCTCGGTGTTGGGGGCAGGCAGCGTTCTGTGCTCTATCTTCAGTTCTTCCAGCAGGATGTTGAGGCGGTTATAAATATCCGCCTGGAACTCGCGGCTCAGGGCGTCGCGTATGCCGTCGTCAACAAGCTCGCCGACCATCGGCAGCTTGTAAATCACATCGTAGGGGAATTTTTCTGCGTAGCCCTGCAGGAAATCGCGTATAAACTGGTTCGAGCCGCATCGCCGCTCCATGTAGGCCAGATTGTCAAACACGCTGCGGTCGCAGACCACCACCTGGTAATTGCGCACGGTCGCGCGCAGCTCCTCGGTGATATGCAGCATCATTATGTACATCTGGGCCGGCAGCGTGGTGTTTTCGTTTATCGGGATGCCCTGCTCGAAAGCGGCGGCCGCTATCTCCGAAAATACTTTCACTTTAAGCCCGCGTTTCTTCAGCTCCGCCGCCACCTCGTAGCAGAGCGTGGTTTTGCCGGTGCCGTGCGTTGAAATTAGAGCTATTTTGTAAGGCCGCTTTTTTGCGGAAGACATTTTGAACCCCCGGGAAATCAAATCTAATCTATACTACACTTTTTACAGCCCTTCGGCAAAACACCCGTCGTAAACAGATTCCTGAGCCTTTAGCACGTCTGTTCCAAAAAACTTCAGCCTATTGATAAACTGGCGTGGGGCCCGTCAGGTGACCGGAACGCGGAACCGGCGCCCCTGCCACCCACGCCGCTTGATGGGTTTCTCCATAACAAAATCATGTCTCCCTAAAAAATTTTAAGTACGGTGGGGTATAAGGGAGGGGTGACAGACATGGGTTGGATCGGGCCGAGGAAGAACCGGCGCGTAGGCCGCCTGTTGGCCATAGGCCCTGTTGCGGCACGCCCATAGGTCAGTCGCCGGGCCGGCCACAGGCTCGATGGGGCCCATGGCTGGCAGGCCCCCGACCTGGCCGTTGTGGCCATCCCGACCTGGCAGCCGCTGCCAGCCCCGCCGTTCCATTATTGTTTTCGCAAACAGATTCCTGGGCCGAAAGGCCTATAAAACAAGGGGCACTTTTTCATGCCCCAGGCAAGCTTTTGGCCCATGCGGTCCCTATCCGAATATAGAATAATATGAATATATCATTAACCGGTTAAAAGCGCGGCGTGGAGCGGTTATATGCTTAAACCATGAAAAGACTTATTTTTGCGGCCATACTATTCGGACTGACCGGCATAACGTATGCCGCCAGTTTCGACGATTTGGCTGTGACCGCCTCCTCGCTTAAAGATTCGGCCGCCGCCCAACCACTTTCTATAACCCCAGACATTTCCGGAGATATTTCAAGCACGGACCAGAACCTTACCACCTCCAGATGGTACGGTTCCGATTCCCGTCAGGCGCGAATGCGGTTTACCACCTATCTCCTTTATGAGGTGCCGGCCCGCTATACCGGCCCTGTATCGCAGATACTTTCCGACCCCGACCAAAAACAGAATATCTCCGAACTGATAGATCTGCAGCTCCAGCACATGTACGGGGCATTCACCACCCACCCCGGCTTCGTGGACAACCCGGGTATCCCTTCCGGCGACTACAAGGTCGGACTCATTGGCGCCGAAAAAGTACCGAACGAACCTTACGCCTGGATCTCCTACTCCTACGACGACATAGTGGTCTTTTCAAAGAACCTGTTTCGTGGCTCCGGCGCGACGCGCATCCAGTTCTTACTGCCCAAAGACCCTGCAACCATCTACCAAAAGGGCTTTCCAACCCCTGGCTCACGCAAAAACCGATGTACCGACGAGCATTATAACAGCGAAGACGATTTTTGGTACTTCTGGAACCCTTATCAGGAAGGTTGCCCTATAACCAGCGACGACCTGGTGGTCGTGAATACCGACCTGACCCCGATCCAGGTAACGCATAACACCTATCCCGAGTACGCCAGGCTTTACGGCGAGAACGGAAACGGCGACGTACTGCAGGTCACATATCTGGTAGGCGTGGATGAGAATTTCAGGAACGGGGACCTTGGCAAGCAGACCTTTAAAGACGCTTTTGCAGGGCTCAAAGGGGCCGGGTTCCAGGTGACGGTAGACGAGCCCCGCCGCAAAAGGCTTTCCTTCCGCTTCGGCGCCAAGCGCGCCTCTGTCGAAATGCGGCTCATGAATCCGGGCTCAGTGGAATTCTCCCAGGAAGCCGTCAAAGGCATGAAAACCGCCGATATCTTTCTTTACGACGGCCATTCCGGCCTTGGCAACTACCTGAACCCCGACCGTCTGGCCGAGGACACCGGCGGGCCTCTGGCACTGCCCAAAGACAAGTACCAGATCTTTATCTTTCAGGGCTGCTCGACCTACGCCTACTACAATAGCGCTTTCTTCAGGCTCAAGCGTTCAGGTTCCGACCCCAAAGGCACAAAGAACCTGGATATAATAACCACCGGCATAGGCGCAGCTTTTGAAGTTGGCGCGAAAGTCGACGTGACTCTGCTTACCAGCGTGACCATGGCCCAGAAACCGTCATGGCAGACGATACTGGACCGTGTGCGCGCGGCGGAAGGCAGCAATTCAGCACTCTCGCACATAAACGGCGACGAAGACAACCCTGATCATCCCTGATCATCCATCCAAAGGCGAATCTAAAAAAAATGAGCCCTCCCGCTACAGGAAGGCTCTCTTACCCGCTCCGATTATTGGACCTGCAGAGCGGCTTTATATCTGTTTTATCACTCCACCCATTGTCGCGCGCAAAGGACCTTAAAAGGGCAAATAGCGCAATGGGCTTCCTCCGTGGCCGGGGCGAAGGGCAGGCCGGGGTCCAGAATCTCTTCTATAAGGGCGGTTATGGTCTGCCGATAGACGCCAAAGACGGCAGCTTTGTCCGGACTTTTAGCATGCCTTTCTTTAAACAGCGATTCTTCCGCTATTTTTTCAGAGCCCAAAAGCATCAGCGAGGCGTCCATGCCGCGGATATCGGAACCTTTATTCTCGCGCAGGTAGGCCAGAATATAGAAAGGCAATTGCGTGGATTTTAAGGTTTTAGCCCAGTCCTCCCTCAGACCGAAATCGAATTTTTCCCAGTTGGGCGCGTCGGCGCGGGCGCCGGTTTTGTAGTCCAGGATGTGAGTTACGCCGCCGCGCAGGTCCACGCGATCAGCCCGGCCTCTCAGCTTTATCGCGCCGTATCTGGTCGTCAACTCCGCTTTAAGGTCGGTTTCGCAGGCCAGGATCGTGATGCCGGCCAGATTGTCCCGGTGATAATCCAGTATTTCGCGCAGTCGGCGCTCCACCTGCCTCTTTATGAGGTATTCAAAGCCGGCGTTGTGCCCTCTCAGTTTTGCTTCAAAAACCCTGCCGGCATCTTCAAGGATACTCTTATAGTCCGCTTCAATTATAGCCAGCGGCCTGCCGACGCGGGGCTTAAAAAAACTTTCAAGGATCTCGTGGACGATAGTGCCGATGTCGCGCTGCTCTATATCGTCTGAGATCTCGTCCTTCTCGCGCAGGCGCAGAGCGTATTGATAATAAAACTTAAGGCCGCAGTTCAGGTAGGTGTCTATGGCCGAGGGTGAGAATTCGCGCTTTTTAAGGGCGGCTATTATCCCCGGGGTCTTGGCTATGGGCCCGGGGTCGGCCTGAGCGAACTTGATGCGAAAATGGATATCAGACTCGTCCGGTTTGCTCTTTTGTCGCTCCAGGTCCCAGATAAGCTTCTCAACGAACGGGCTGCGCTCCTTGGCGGCGGAATCTTTGTAGAAGATGTGCGCCTCTTTGGCGCCGGTGACCAGAGTGGTAAAGTAATAGCGCGCCAGCTGCTCGCGCGTCTTATAGGTGGACAAGCCCAGACCTTCGCGCACAAAATGTGAGAGGATAGTATCCTCTTTGCGCGAAGCAGGCAGGATATCGGAATTGGCGTCCAGAAAATAGACCCGGTCAAATTTCAGATTGCGGGTTTCAAGCACGCCCAGCACCTGCAGCCCTTTAAGCGGGGTGCCCGGGAAAGGATAGTTGACGCCCTGCAGGAAGGCATTGAAGAATTTAAAATATCCGGCCGCGCCATCGAACCGTTCACCGGCCAGGCGGGAGTTCTTCAGCTCGATAATTCGCTCCATGACTTTCTCGACGAAAGGCGCCCAGTATGGATGCAGCGGCGCGGTGCTGTTCTACGAGATATGTTAGATAAAATTCAGCAGCTTGCCGGCAAAGTCGGCTATATTTTTCACATCCTCGAATGGAGCGATAAGGGTTTTGTGTATGTTGGCGATATGCGCCTTGATATCGGCAAGGGCGACCGTTTCGCCGTAATCCTTCAGCTTGCCTAAAGCTTCCTTTAGAAGCGTCGCGTCGTCCTCTATTTCCCTGAGCGCGATGTATTTATTCACGCGGCCGGAGAGATGTTCTTCTATTGTCTGAAAAATTATTCTGCCCGGCTCAGCCGAGCGCGGCAAGTGGCGAATGGTTAGTGTTGATTGGGCGGTTTTTAAATTATCCCCGCGCTGTCCGCTATCTATTGCCGCGCTAAAATATATATTTTTCACATACGGATGAAATACGAAATTGAGGTAATTGGGCGTAAAATAGCCAGCTTCTCCCTTTTTATCCAGCAGGTCGCCCAGAGCGTCCAGCAGTGCGTAAACCGGGGTGGCGGCCAGAGGATAGCCCATGGAAATATTATAATCACCTGCCTTAGGCAGAACATTTTCAATAAGCGGGAAAAGAGTCCGGGCTTCAGGCAGAACGATAACTGAGTGATTAGTGGCTAGTGATAAGTGATTAGCGGCGGAGTTAAGGACCTGGTTAAGTTTGAAAATTTCTCCGTGCGTATCCGACGCTTTATAGAAATGATATGCGGTCGGCGGGGTGTCGTCCGCGTCCGGGAAAGCAAGGCCGGGACCCAAAAACCGGAATTGTTCTTCCAATCCGGGGCCCGCTTCCAGCAGAATATGCGCGCCGCGTGCGCAAAGGCTTTTTAATATGTTTTTTTCAGCGTTGGTAAGGGCGAAGAATCCGGCAAAGATAATATTTTCGTATCGCGCGTGATCAAACTTCTCTATCTTCGCCGCAACGCCCGCGTATTTTACCGAGCGGGTCAGCAGATTTTCCTTTTCCAGCTCATTATAGAAATCCCCATAGAGACGGCTGAAGCTCTCCAGTTTCTTTATAAAAGAGGCCGAGCGCAGGTCTTCCGGCAGTATGGAATCATAGCCTGACAGGTCCTTCTGCGTCTTAAGCTCTATTTTAAGCTCTTCAAAATCTCCGATAAGCTTCAGCGCCCATGGCAGGAATGAATCCAGCGTCAGCTCACCCGGATCACGCGCTATTACGCGACAAAGTTCTTTTTTAAGCCGGCCATAAAGCACCTCGGCCAGGTCCAGCGTGGAAGCCCCGGCGCCTTTTATTCCCAGCTCTTCCGCGGCCAGGTCGATAAAGCCGTCCATTGAGGTGATCACCGGCGCGCGCAGCGCCCCGCCGTGCTTCTCCGTAATATACTTGCGCAAAAAATGCGCCGGCCTTTTACCCGGGAAAATCACGATATTGTCGGCCAGGGACTTGGAGGAAAGCAGGATATCCCCGGCTTTCCCGACCAGGTTATCCTTTGGACTGATAATATTAATCGTCATGGTTTGCGTGGTGATTCGCCTATAAAAATTCTACATTTTTAAAACTTTGCCCGCCATAAAAAAGGCTCATGCTGGTAATTAAATAAAGTGACACACAACTTAATTATTGCTAATTAAGTTGTGTGTCACTTTATT
>JBAXKK010000019.1:0-36082 GCA_037137395.1 Elusimicrobiota bacterium | reverse complement strand
CAATCCACCTTAGGAAGAGCCTAATACCAGTCTAGACTCTCCCGACCACCTCAGCTCTTAAGGCAAAAGACCTGGTGAAGTACGACAAAGGGGCGGTAGTCAGCCGCACCATAATAGAAAAGAAGACCGGCACAGTAACCATCTTCTCTTTCGATAAGGGTCAGGGCTTGAGCGAGCATACGGCTCCGTTTGACGCGCTGGTGGAAATACTCGACGGCGAGGCTGAAATAACTATCTCCGGCAAGCCAGGCAGGGTAAAGGCCGGCGAATTCATAATAATGCCGGCCAATAAGCCACACGCGCTGAAAGCGGTAACCAAATTCAAAATGGCTCTGGTAATGATCCGGTCTTAAAGACAGTGGTTAGTGGATAGTGGTTAGTGATAAGCTGACCCGGTTAGCCGGCACCAGCCACTGTTTTTCCATGATGTAGTATAATGTAAAAAGCGGCGGAGGTCGCCCGATTTTAAGGAGGAGTTCCCATGAAAGCGCTTGTTAAAAAGAACCCTGAGAAAGGCCTTTGGCTTGAAAATGTGCCCATGCCGGTCATAAGTGATACCGAAGTTCTCATTAAAATAAAGCAGACCGCTATCTGCGGCACCGATATACATATATACCAGTGGGACGATTGGGCGCAGAAAACTATTCCGGTGCCGATGCACGTGGGCCATGAGTTCGTGGGTGAGATCGCGGAGCTGGGTAAAAATGTGCAGGGGCTTTCTCTTGGGGAGCGGGTTTCCGGAGAGGGGCATATAGTCTGCGGCCACTGCCGCAGCTGCCGCGCCGGGCACAGGCATCTTTGCATTAACACGAGAGGCGTAGGCGTTAACCGCCCAGGCTGCTTTGCCGAGTACCTGGCCATCCCGGCCGAAAATGTTTTCCCTATACCGGATGGCGTCAGCGACGATGAGGCGTCAATACTTGACCCCCTAGGCAACGCGGTGCATACCGCACTTTCTTTTGACCTGATAGGCGAAGACGTTCTTATCACCGGCGCCGGCCCCATAGGCATTATGGCCGCGGCTATAGCGCAGCATGTGGGTGCGCGGCATGTAGTGATAACCGATGTTAACGAATACCGTATGGAGCTTGCCCGTAAACTCGGCATAATGAACGTGGTTGACGCGCGCAAGGAAAAACTCAGCGATGTCATGCACCGCCTGAAGATGACCGAAGGCTTCGATGTTGGGCTTGAGATGTCCGGCAACGCTCAGGCTTTCAACGATATGATCCCCGCGGTCAAGATGGGCGCGAAGATAGCTCTGCTCGGCATCCTGCCGCCCAATACCATGATCCCCTGGAACCAGGTCATCTTTAAGGCCCTGTTCCTGAAAGGCATTTATGGCCGCGAGATGTTCGAGACTTGGTACAAGATGTGCGCCATGCTCACCAGCGGGCTCAATATAAAACCGATAATCACCCATAAGTTCCCGGCGGCGCAGTTCAAAGAAGGCTTTGAGATCATGTCTTCCGGCAAATCCGGCAAGATCATTCTGGACTGGACTAATGTGTAGGGTATGTATAGGGTTTAGGGGATAGGGGTTAGGGTAAGAGTTTAGTATTTACCCTGGTTTTTGGAACCCGGCCCTCGTCAGTGCCCGCGAACTTGCGGAGATATCGTGACCTTTTTCTTTTACAGGGATAATTCAATTATGAAGACCTTAAAACTGACCGTGGTTCTGGCTGCGGCCGCGGCATTGGCCGGCTGCGGAATGGTTAAGGAAAAAGCTTCCGGCTATTATCTTTCGAAAGCCCGTGAAACGCTCTCAGCGCAAAATCCTTCTCAGGCTGCCATGGAGAAAGCTTATGCCGATATCGGTCATAGCCTGAACTACCTCCCATCTTCTCGCCGCGCGCTGGAGGCTCTGGAGCAGTTGACCGAGAAATCCTACAAGGCCGGATTCGCCAGGGGGTTGGATCTTGAGATAACTATTCTCAAGCGCGTGCTACGCAAGTCCCCGTCCAACTGGCCCGTCTACGCGTCGGCCGTAAACGCCTTGTCGGCCCGCGGTGATCTCTATTCCCTGAACGGACTGGCTTCAAATCTTTCAGCCCTTAGCTCCCGCAAGGATAACCCCGAGCCTTACGAAACTTCCATGGCCCTGGCCCTGTGCTACGCCGCTATGGTCCCCTGGGTGGAATCGGAAGGTTATCTCTCGCTGAATAAGGATCCTGATATACTCATAGAAAAAGCCCGCGAGTATTCGCGCGTGCGCCGTAACGCCGAAGAATTGCAGGCTTTGCTTGCCAGTATGAACTCCGTCACCCCGGCGCTGAGGGGAAAAGCCCCGCAGGCATTGCTCTCTTCCGCGGATGTGGCACTGGGCGACCTGGCCAAGAGCCGGTCTGAAGCCGCGCGCATTTACGCGTCTGTGGCAAAGATGGACGCCGAGCCCGCGTTCATGAAGGCGGTAAGCCTGACGGTGCAGGGCAACAGCGCCCTTGTTAAAAAAGATTATTCCGGAGCCCGCGCGCTTTATCAGAGCGCTATGCAGAATTACCCCGGCTTTATAGACGCCAGAAAGCAGCTGGTGGAGGTTGATTTTCAGGAAGGCGCCGGCATGGCTCTGACGGGCGCCAGTTTGAAGAGCGGCAAGCAGTTCCTTTACAGGGCGTACGACGAATCTGACGCCGTGATAGAGTCCGCGCTTGAGAACCCGAGCTGGATGCCGTTTATGACCAGGGATAAATTCCTCGCCGACACTTACTCAATCAGGGCCGCCGTAATCTCGGCCGTCAACGCTCTGGAAAAAGGCCGGCTTAAGAATAAGGCCAAGCTTGAAAAGGAGTTTAAGGACGCCCTGGATGAGGCCGTGCGCCTGAACCCCCAGGGCAGGCTGGCCAAAGATCTGCTGGAAAGGTATACCAAGGAAGGGTTTTAAGTCGCTAAACTCAGGGTATAGGGCTCAGGGTGCAGGGTTTAGGGAAGTAATTATTTCTGTAAGCAGTTTACCAACCAGGTTACAACACTGAAACAGACCGGATAAAAAATGTCTAGCCGCGGATACCGCATACTCGCTTTTTTCCTCTCCGCCGCGCTGTTTCGCGCGATCGCGGTTCACGCCCAGACCGGCGTGGAATTCTCCACTATATCGGCTCAGCCGGTGAAAGAAGAAAATCCGCTGATGTTGAATGTCACCAAGGACAGCAGCGACGCCCGCGTCGGCCTGGATTATTCCATCCGCTGGGATTTTTCAGACCTTGCCCATCTTAAGCCCAGACTCAGCACGCTCGCGGAAGGTATTTCGGCGGTAAGAAACTGGGATATAACCGAAAACACCAAGGTCAGATATTATGGTTTTGCAACCAACCCCTGGCGCATCTTTATCGCAAAAGAGAAAGTTGTCAACGGCGCTCCCGCCCAGGGCGGAACCCCTGCCATAACGGACGGCGGCGAGAAGCCGGAATATGAGAAACATCTGAGGCTCTCTTTTTCTCCGCTGGTGGACGATTTTAAAAGGAACCTGGATGAGAATCTGCGCACTCTGCTGCTCCAAAACTCGCTCAGGCCGGTCAAGACGGTCGGGCCGCAATGGCAGAGCGTTGGCACTTCGGGCAAAAAAGATTTTTTAAACGATGTTATATCCCTGGACATCTGGGGCGCCCCCGGTCTGGACAGCGCCAAACAGGGTCTCCAATACATCAGCAAGTAACCTTTGTCAAATAAGATCCGGGCGGGAGATCCGGGGAGATCCGGGGACAGTATATTTAATTCCGAATTAAATATACTGTCCCCGGATCTACTTATCACTTGCCACTGACCACTTATCTAGTTGTGCGCTATTATGCCTTTGCCGGTGGAGCCGTCTATTCTTATATCCAGCGGTTTGGGCAGCCTTATGTGGCGGACATATTGCAGGTCGGCCAGTACCGGCTGGCTTTGTAGCCAGTCCCAGTCTATGGACCCTTCGTTTTTTTCTGGGTTTACGGTGAAGTAGCCGATGCCCAGCGAGGTCAGATTATGGAAGAAGTGTGTGCCGTACGAGGGGTCGGCGGAGAAACTGCCGTAAGAAGCTTCTATTATGACTTTGGAATGGGAGATATGAGCCCACTTCACCGGGACGCCAAGGAACGGATCGCTTGACCCCCAGCGGCCGGGGCCTATGATCATGCAGAATCTGTCTTCGTTCTTCAGTTTCAGGTTCAACTCGCCTATCTCGGCCGCGATATCGCGTGTCTTAAGGTTTGTGAAAGTTTCCGGCTTCACATAGATAAGGTCGGAGATGTCGTTTATGTAGCCGTTGCCCAGCGTGGCCCCGCTGGTACAGATTATATTCGCTTCGTTAATATCCTCAAATTTAACCTTCTTCACCACGCTTCTGGAAACCATGGGGCGCATCTGCAGAATATTAAACTGCGTCTCGCGGCTTTCAGGGTCGAAGGAGGCGGCGAATTCCAGCTCTATATTGGTGCCCATGGCCTCCCGGCCGAGATCGGACAGGCTTTTGAGTATCTCAGAAAGAGGTATTTGCTCGTTCTTAAGTATGGGAGCGAAAGTCACCAGGCGCGCGCCCGGCTGGGCGATGGAGTCCGACATGACGTCGTTTTCCATCGAGTAGGAGGAAGCGACCAGTTCCAGCGTGCCGTCCGCTTCCGCGACCGCTATCTCCACCGGTTTCAGATCGGGTTCTTTATCGTAGGCCAGAGGTTTTGTTTCCGTGCCTGAAACATCCAGCGCGATGAAGCTCTTCTGGGAATTGCTAAAAAAGTCTTCTGTGGTAGAGAACTGATGCAGATTGCGCGGGTGGCTGGGGGAAAAGCGCAGGACGGTGAGCCCCTCCACGATGGTTTTGCCAAGGCCCATGGCGATGTGGGCTATGGGATCTTCACTGGCAAGCGGCGGCACGGGATAATAGTTATAGGATTGGACCACTCCCGAGAACACCGGGTAGAAGCGCTCGCCGCCGGCGTAGGAGCGCCCTACGACCTTCTGTATTACAACCGCCATCTTTTCCTCATCGGGCAGATGGGGTGTAAGTTTGCGGTATGCCTTGGCCTCGTTGGAAAAAGTTGAAGCGTAAATAAACTTCACCGCTTTTTCCAGCTCTTTCAGCCGCAGTTCCGGGTCGGGGTTATTGTTTGCCAGCATGTAGGTCTTGTAAACGCCTGCGAAAGGCTGGGTCTTTGAATCCTCAAGCAGAGAGGACGACCGCACGGCAAGAGGCCCTTCCAATTTTTCCACGATGACGCGCAGGTCGTGGAGCACATAGTCCGGCAGTCTGGCCTTCAGAAAAATGTCCGCTATACGCTCACCCGGATAGTGCTCGTTTATTACGGCGTCCAGATTATTCTGCTCAAGAAAAAAATCAAAAACATCGGTTGCCAGCACGATGGTGTTGGGCACGGTTATAGCCACGCCGGGAAAGCGATCCGCTATATCGCTCTTGCTCAGCAGGAAATCCACAAAAGCCAGGCCGCGGGCTTTCCCGCCTATGGACCCGGAACCTATCTTGACGAAAGGGGTGGTGTTGTCGAAAAGTTTCCGGTCGAATTTCAGCACGGTGCCCAGCTGGGTTTTATAGATGAACTGGTAAAGGGTTTCTATCAGGTATTTGCGCAGGCCCTCTGAGTCCTTAAATTCTGAGATCCTTTTGGGGCGGATGTTGTAGGCGGTTTCAAACTCCGTTCTGGCGAACAGCCACTTTGAAAAATGGTTGCGGCTGGCGTGGTAGAGGATGGATTCTATCGGCACGGTCTTTAAAAGCTTAAGCATTGTGTGCAGGTCCGCGGCCCGCGCCAGTTCGAAGCCGTTCTTGTCGGTAAAGACGAAGTCGCCGAAGCCGAAGTACCTGACAATAAAGTTGCGCAGCTGCTTTGAAAGATCGGGCGCGGCCTTGTTCATGAACGAGGCCCCAAGACTCTGGGCCCTCTGCGCGAACCGGCTGTCGGAGGACTGCAGCAGCACGGGCATATCCGGGTCCTCCGCTTTTATTTTTTTTGAAAGGAGCAGGCCGGCTTCCGGCTCGCATTTTCCGGCCATGGGATATTCTATGTCGCTTATGACGCCGAGCAGGTTTGCCTTGTATTTTGAGTAGATCTCCCAGGCTTTGTCGAAATTATTGCAGAAGAGGATCTTGGGCCGGGCTTTCAGGCGCAGCATTTTCTTTGAGGGGTTAAGCTCTTCGGCCATGACTATCTGCGTCTGTTTCATCAGTTCGGAGTAGATGATGGGCAGATATGAGGAGTAGAACTTAATATTATCCTCGATCAGCAGGACAGCCTGCACGCCCACCTGGGAGTCGCGCGCGAAATTCATCTCGTCTTCCAGCAGGTTGATTATGGCTGAGAATATTCGCGTGTCCCCGTTCCACAAAAAGATTCCGTTTACCTGCTCCCGCGTCAGCTCAGAGATGTTCAGGACATCCTGCATATTGAAAGAGAGAAGCACTATAGGCAGGCCCGGGTTGGTTTTCTTCAGGCCGGCTACGAAATTGTCCATATCGGTGTCGCCTATCTGCACCATCGCGATGAGCAGATCGAACGGGCCTTTTTGCAGGCGCTCTACGGCCTGGCCGGCTGTTGAGACGCGGGTGATTTTTGGGGCGGCGTGGACGGTGGTGTCAAGAAGTTCGCTAAATAAGGCTTCGTTAAGGCGCTCGTCATCGGCCAGCAGAAAGGAATCGTAAAGGGAGGCCACCATAAGGATGTTCTTTATCCTGTGGGGCATAAGCTTCTCAAAGCCGCCGAACTCGGTTTCGTAATCCGCGATGCGGGGTGTCAGCATGGCTATATTATACAAAAGCGGGGTTCGCGCTATTTTAACAAACCACGCATTTTTGCTATTATTTGGATGTAGAAACGGGGGGGCATGCTTTGCGGTTTTCATGGCGCCGTCCGATGAACTGTTTTACGCGGATGCGGGTGGTGTCATTGGACCGGCCAATTAATACTCTTGATTACAGGAAAAACAATAGTGGTATCACATCTTAATAACAGACACTTTGGCAAGATGGTTGGTGCTTTGCTGCTTACGCTTGCGGCGGCGCTGGGATTCTGGTTCTTTGTCGCTGCCAGTGATCAAAGGAAGGCGATTGAAGATATAAATCGTCGTCTTGTTGTGATAAATTATTATAAGGCTGCGCAGATCTCCGATTGGCGTGATGGTCATTATAGGGACACCGTGTTGCTCACTCGCCACCCATTTTTCGGAGGAATAGTTTCAGAGGAAATGGCAAGGTCCGGTTCAAAGCGCGCTGAGCTGAACGCTTGGCTTAATGATCGCTTGATGCAAAAGAAGGACCTTTCGCTGGCTTTTCTGTCACCAAAGGGCGCCGTCATAGCGGCGACTCCCGGCTACACCGCCGGGACGGAAAAAGATTTCAAGGAGGCTTTCGCGCGGGCTTCTCAAAAAGGTACGCCGCTGATGACCGACCTTTATCTGGCCGCGGACGGCCGGCCGCGCATCACAAAGATGAGCCCCATGTCCGCCGGGTGGGAGCGGGGCGGGAAAATTATATGCGTGCTGGTCATAAATATAGACCCCGAAACCGAGTTTTATCCCCTGCTGAAAGCGGCGCCGCTTTTCCTTGACACCGCCGAAACCCTGCTGGTCAGAAAAGACGGGAAAGATGTTCTTTATCTGAACGAACTTCAATACATAAAAGATTCAGCCCTTAAATTCAGGCACAGTCTTTCAGACAGAGAATTGCCCGCCGCGAAAGCTATTAATGAAAATTATTCAGGCGTTTTTGAGGGTGTCGACTATCGCGACGTAAAAGTTTTCAGCGCCATTCAACCGTTGGAAGGCTCAGGTTGGTCGGTTATAACTAAGATCGACCGCAAGGTCCTGTTGACCCCTGTTAGAACCAGGGAATACCTGGAACTGGCGCTGATCCTGCTGGCGGCAGGTTTTATATACGGCGTATTTTACGTTGTTCTCCGCTTCAGGGAAAAGGTCGCGGAGAGAGTTATACAGGAAAGTGAAGAGCTGTTATCGTCCACGCTGCGCTCTATAGGCGATGGCGTAATAACCACTGACACCTCGGGTCGCGTCACAAGGCTTAATGTTCTGGCTGAACATTTGACCGGCTGGACCACGGCTGAGGCTAAGGGCCGTCCTGTTATGGATGTTTTTCGTATCATCCACGCTAAGACTCGCACCGCTGCTGAAAACCCGGTGGAGAAGGCGCTGCGCGAAAACACCATTGTAGGTCTGGCCAATCACACCGTGCTTATCGCTCGCGACGGCACGGAGTATCAGATTGCTGATAGCTGCGCGCCCATCCATGACGCGGCAGGCATAACTTTCGGGGTCGTGCTTGTGTTCCGCGATGTTACCGAGGCTTATTCCCGGAGCGAACAACTGCGCAGGAGTGAAGAAAAAACAAGAACTATTTTTGATACTGCCAACACCGGTATTGCCATAGTTGATAATACCGGCAAATACATAATGTTCAACAATTGGTGGCTGGACAGCTTCGGGTATGACAGGGAAGAAATGAAAAGTCTGACCAATTTGGACCTTACACACCCTGATGATAAGGATATAAGTGAAGAATGGCTCCGTAAAATCATGGAAGGCAAGGTGGATAAATATCGGCTTGAAAAGCGCTTTTTGCGAAAAGACAAATCAGTTTTCTGGGGCGATCTATCAGTATCGGCGATTAAAGATGAAGATAATAAAGTGGTCAATGTTGTGGGACTGGTGACAGATATTACAGAACACAAGCAGGCGGAAATATATACGAATATTAGAGAGGAAGCGGTGCGGATATTTAACGAGCAGGCGGATTTGAAGGACTTAATTCAACGCTTCGTCGCCATGCTTAAGGCAGAGACAGGTTTTGACGCAGTTGGTATCCGCATTCAGGACGGGGAGGACTTCCCGTATCTTTCACAGGATGGTTTTCCCAAGGATTTTCTGCTGACTGAAAACACGCTGATAGCGCGCGACGCGGATGGCGCAATATGTCGGGATAAAGACGGGAAAGTCAGACTGGAATGTACCTGCGGTCTGGTGATTTCCGGCAAAACCAACCATTCCAATCCGCTCTTTACGCGCGGGGGAAGTTTCTGGACCAACAATTCCTTCCCGTTGCTGGATCTCCCGGCCGGTCAGGATCCGCGGTATCATCCGCGTAATCAGTGCATGCATCACGGCTATGCCTCCATGGCCCTGGTGCCGATCCGCACCAAGGAAAGGATTATCGGTCTGATCCATATTGATGACCGGCGCAAAGGGGTTTTCACTCTGGATATAGTTGAATGTCTGGAAGGAATAGCGGCGCATGTCGGGGAAGCGATATTGCGCAGGCAGGCGGAAGACGCTCTGAAGCAGATCTCCGACCGCTTGATATTGGCTACGCGCGCTGGTGGTGTGGGCGTGTGGGATTACGACATCGCCGCTAACAAGCTGGTTTGGGATGATCAGATGTATGCGCTCTACGGTATTAAAAAAAATGATTTTGCCGGCGCCTACGAGTCCTGGCAACAAGGGCTTCATCCTGAGGATAAGGCGCGGGGAGACGCAGAGATCCAGATGGCTATACGCGGTGAAAAGGAATTTAACACTGAGTTCCGCGTTGTCTGGCCAGACGGTTCTATCCGTGATCTCAGAGCTCTTGCCATCGTTCAGCGCGACCAGTCAGGCCGGCCATTAAAGATGGTCGGGACTAATTGGGATATTACTGACCAGAAGCGGGCGGAGCGGACCATAAAGGAAACTGCGGACACAAAGTCGAAATTCGCCTCCCTGGTTTCCCACGAACTGAGAAGCCCTTTGACCTCTATTATGCTGGGCGTCAGCCTTATTCTGGAGGAGGCTGGCGGCCTGAGCGCGGAACACAAAAGCCTGCTTGAACTCGTGCACGGAAACGCTGACCGGCTGGGGCGCCTGATAAACAATGTTTTGGATTTTCAGAAAATAGCAGCCGGAAAAATGACCTTTGATATCGTGGATGCCGATATCAGCGCCCTGATCCATACAGCAGCCCAAAATATGATCCTTCTGGCGCAAAGCAAAGGGCTGGAATTAAAAGTTGATATGGGCGCGGACATTCCCCGGGCGATGGCTGATAAAGATAAGATCACCCAGGTGCTTACAAATCTGCTTAATAACGCGATAGCCCATACCGAAAAAGGATGTATCACCGTTCATGCCGCTCTTGACGGCGGCAGCCTGCATGTTTCCGTTCGGGATACCGGTATCGGTATTAAGGCCGAAGATCTGCCTAAGCTTTTTCAGGCTTTTGAACAGCTGGACAGCGGCGGCAAAAAAGGCGGCACCGGGCTTGGCCTGGCGATTTCAAAAGAAATAATTATTGCCCATAACGGAAAGATCTGGGCCGAGTCGGAGCCTGGCAAAGGATCTGTATTCCATTTTACGCTGCCTGTAAAACAAGGTTGAAGCCCCAACAGCGGCACAAATAAAAAAGCCCCTGAATGGGGCTTTTTTATTTGTGTTCCGGAGGCGGGATTCAGCCTGCGATAAGTTTTGACGCGGCTTCCCTTAACGCTGTTATATTGGAGCTCTTGCTGAGTATCATGACAGAAGGATCTTCGGGTATTTTCTTTCTGATAACGGAGGGGTCCATGGAGGAATAAATCAGAAACGGGATCGGGAATGAGGAGGATATCATTTTAAGGCGTTCATAAACTACAAACCCGCCCCCGGCCGGCATCATAATATCAAGCACGATAAGGTTTGGCTTTATCTGCTTTGCCAGCATTACCCCCTGCATCGCATCCAGAGCGGCGAATACCTGATAGCCGGCTTCCGTGAAAACCAGTTTGAGCACGGTCTGCACCGTCTGGTCGTCCTCAATAATGAGTATTTTTTTCTTGGATTCTTCCATAGTCACTATAGTATCAAATTATGCGGGTTTTGTCTTTTTCGGCCTGATTTTTTTGCTCAGCCATAGCGTCTATTTAAGCTTCCCCGCCCGGCGCAGCGCGGCGTTTATCCGGGCTATCACCAGCGGGGCTTTAAAAGGCTTCATGATGTAGTCGTCCGCGCCCAATTTGAAAGCCAGCTCCTGACTTTTGTCGGAACTTTCGGTAGTCAGGATTATCACCGGCATATCCAGTATGCCTAGAGTTTCACGAACGCCTTTTACCAGATCATAGCCGTTCATCTTCGGCATATGTATGTCCGAAACCAGCAGGTCAGGATGCGGGGCGGAAGCTATGGCGTTAAGCGCGGCTTCGCCGTCCACGGCCTCAATAACTTCAAAATCAGCTCCTTCAATGAATTTTTTTAGCACCATGCGCATTATTGCGTCATCATCGGCTATTATCACGCGCAGCTTGCCAGACGGCGTGGCGGCTGCGGTAGCGTGCGCCGCGCCCGGCGCTGAAGCGTGCCGCGGGGTCTTTCGGCGATCGGGGACCGGGGCGGTGGCGTGAACAGCGCCATGGGCCGTGTGATGCCGCGGGATCTTTCGGTGTTCTGAGAACGCGCCTTTCTTCTCAAGAGTTATGTAAGGCGATACTTCCGCAAGGTCTGTGTGGCCCATTGACAGGTGCCAGAGCGCGTCGTGGGTCATAGTGCGCAGCGCTTTTTCGGCCAGCGCTGATTTGGTAATCTCAGCCGCGCTGGCCCCGGAATTTATGAGATCCTTAACGCCCGTGGTCACCTGCAGCAGCTCAACCATGGAGGTGCGGCCGGCATAGCCGCTTCCATCGCAGGTCTTGCAGCCGGCGCCCTTGTAAACGGTTTTCTCAAAACCATATTCACCCATGGCCTCAAGAAGATTTTTGTCTATTTCCGATTCAGGAACTTTTTCGGTGCAGCTAGGGCAGAGTTTGCGCACCAACCGCTGAGCTGTTATGGCGAGCAAGGCGGGAGAGATCTTAAACCGGTCTAGGCCCATGTCGGTAAGCCGGACGATGGTTGAGACCGAATCGTTGGTGTGAAGGGTTGAAAAAACCATGTGGCCGGTCATGGCCGCCTGGAAGGCTATATCCGCGGTTTCCCGGTCACGGATCTCACCAACCATTATCGTATCCGGATCCTGGCGCAGCACCGATCTCAGCACGGAGGCGAAGGTTAGGCCCTGCTTTTCATTCACCTGCACCTGGTTTACGCCGGTCAGCTTGTATTCTATCGGGTCTTCAACGGTAACCAGGTTTGTGCTCTCGCTGCGGATCTTGTTAAGGACCGAATAAAGCGTGGTGGTTTTGCCGGAACCAGTGGGGCCGGTCACCAATATCATGCCCTGCGAAGCCTTAAGGCAGGTCTCTATCACACTGGATACTTCGGGCGCGAAACCGAGCTTCTCAAAAGGGACTTCGGCCGCGCGCTGGTCAAGTATGCGAATTACAACCTTTTCGCCGTAAGAGGTGGGCAGAGTTGAGACGCGCAGGCCGATCTCAGCGCCGCCTATGCGTATCTTGGCCCTGCCGTCCTGCGGGCGCATGTGGTTGGAAACATCCAGGTTGGCCATGATCTTCACGCGGGACACCATCGGCCCGGCCGCTAGGTTATGCGGGATGGTCATGATATTTTTAAGCGTGCCGTCCACCCTTATGCGCACATGGCTGTCTTTCTCTTCGTGTTCGATATGGATATCGGAAGAGCGCTTATGATGGGCCTGCGAAATTATGGAATTGACCAGCATTATCACCGGTGTGGTTACGCTTAAGCCGTCGTCACCTGAGATATCGCTTGGGATATCCTCGTCCAGCAGCTGTATCTCATCGGGAGCGTCCACCTTGCTGAGAAGCTCGTTGATTACATTTTCAGAGCTGAAAATCTTTTCCAGACAGGACGCGACCGCGCGCGGCAGGGAAAAAAACGGTATCACGCGGCGCGCCGTCACCGCCTCCACATCCGACTGCGCCTGCAGGTTGAGAGGGTCGGCCATGGCCAGGCGGATTTCACCCTCTGAAACGCCAACCGGGACCAACTGATGCTTGCGGCACATTCTTTCCTGAACCAGCGTGAGCCCGAACTTGTCAGCGCTTTCCGGAATCAGCGGCAGATATTTTACCTTGAAGGTCAGTTCAACAATTTCGCCCAGCTGCTGGGCCGTAAATAGGTCTGCGTCCACCAGGGCGTGGGAAAGGTACGGTTTTTTTTCCGCGCGCGCTTTGGCGATAAACGCCGCATCCGCTCCTTTAACGCCTTCCAGGGCACGCATAAGCCATTCGTCTTTAAAGCGCCATACCTTGTTCATACCCTTCTATTCTATAGATATTCAGGCTGAGTTTCAATGGATAAATAAAAAAATGCGGTAAAAGTTCCAATGAGTTGGAACCCGGACAAAATCGGCATTGTCGGCCCGGAAAGCTTCGCCGGGCGGGGTTGTCAGCGGGGGATATAAAAAGTTAGAATTAGCAGCAGGATGGGATATTGAATCCCGCGCTTACCTCAGATTATTTGCCGGTGCGGTTATAGACTGCGGATAATAAGGAGACTATAATATGCAGAAACCTGCTGTAAAGACCAAATGCCCTAATTTTTCCTCAGGCCCCTGCGCCAAGAGGCCCGGTTGGACAGTTGACGCCCTGAAGAACGCGCTCGTCGGCAGGTCCCACCGCTCCAAAGAAGGTAAAGCCAGGCTGCAGGAAGTTTCAGACCGGATGAAGAAAGTTCTCGGCCTCCCCGCCGATTACCGCATAGGCGTGGTCGCGGGCTCCGACACCGGAGCCGTGGAGCTTGCCATGTGGACCATGCTTGGCCCGCGCCCGGTTGATATATTCGGCTGGGAATCCTTCGGTAAAGGCTGGATGACAGACGCGATCAAGTATCTGAAACTGCCGGATGTTAAGGAATATAAAGCCGATTACGGCAAGATTCCCGACCTTAGCAAGGCCGATTTCTCGCACGATGTCATTTTTACGATGAACGGCACCACCTCCGGCGTAAAGGTGCCAGACCTGAAATGGATAAGCTCAGACAGGGAAGGCCTTACCATCTGTGACGCCACCTCAGGAATTTTCGCCATGGAGATGGATTACGCCAAACTTGATGTCATCACATTCTCTTGGCAGAAAGTGCTGGGCGGGGAAGCCGCGCACGGCGTTATAATCCTGTCGCCCAGGGCCGTCAGGCGTATGGAAGAAAACGAGCCCAAAGTTTCCTGGCCCGTGCCGAAGATCTTCCGCCTCGCCGCCGAGGGTAAGCTGAAGCCGGGGGAGCTTGAATACAACACGGTCAACACTCCTTCGATGCTGTGCGTTGAGGACGCCGTGGACGCTCTTAAGTGGGCTGAATCCATCGGCGGCTGTAAAGGTCTGGTCGGGCGCTCCACCGCCAACCTTAACGCTCTGGAAAAATGGGTTGAAAAATCCGCCTGGGCCGCTTTTTTGGCCGAAACTAAAGAGATCCGCTCCAACACCTCGGTCTGCCTTAAGATCACCGCCGGCTGGTTCGCCGGGCTCGCCGACGAAGAGAAGACCAAGGCCGCCAAAAAGATAACCTCGATGCTTGATAAGGAAGGCGTGGCCTACGACATCAACTCATACGGCAAGGCTCCGGCCGGCATCCGCGTCTGGTGCGGCGCCACCGTGGAGGCTTCCGATGTTGAAATCCTCACCCAATGGCTGGACTGGGCCTATGACGCCGTTTCTAACGAATACGCAAAGGAGATAACGAAATGAAAAAAGTTCTGATCGCCGATAAAGCCGATTCGCTCTGCGAAAAAATTCTGAAAGAAAGAGGCCTTGAGCCGGTGGTGAAGACCGGGATGAAGCCCGAAGAGCTGAAAGCCTGCGCTGATCAGTTCGACGCGATAATAGTGCGTTCAGCCACTACGCTCACCCGCGACATAATAGAAGCCGCAAAAAACCTTAAAGCTGTGGCCCGCGCCGGGTCCGGCGTGGATAATATAGATGTCCCCGCCTGCTCCGAAAAAAAAGTGCTGGTGATGAACACGCCTTTCGGGAACACGGTCTCAACTGGCGAGCACGCCATAGCCATGATGATGGCGCTGGCGCGCCATATTCCGCAGGCCAACGCGTCCACGCACGCCGGCAAGTGGGAAAAGAAAAAGTTTGAGGGAGTGGAGATAACCGGCAAGACTCTTGGCGTAGTGGGTTGCGGTAATATCGGCGCCGTTGTGGCTGACCGCGCGCTGGGCCTGAAGATGAATGTGCTGGTTTTTGATCCGGCTATGACCGCCGAGCGTGCCAGCGCGTTGGGCGTAAAGACTGCCACGCTTGAAGAATTGTACGCCAAGTCCGACTTTATCACCTATCATGTGACCATCAACCCCGCCACCAAAGGCATGCTGAACAAGGACGCCATTGCCAAGATGAAGAAGGGCGTGCGCGTCATCAACTGCGCCCGCGGCGGCATTATGGCGGAGGCCGATATAAAGGAAGCCCTCCTTAGCGGCCAGATGGCAGGTCTCGCCTGCGATGTTTACGCCAAAGAGCCGGCCACCGAACACATCTTTTTCGGCATGGAGAATGTCATAGCCACGCCGCATATCGCCGCGTCTACTAAAGACGCGCAGGTTACCGTGGCGCGCCAGGCCGCCGAGCAGATAGCCGACTACCTGCTGACGGGCAAGATAACCAACGCCGTCAACGGCGATAAGGTGTAACAGCGCGGCAGGTAATTATGAGGCGACAGGCATGAAGAAACTTCCTTTATTTAACCCCATCTACGGCATCAGGCCCGCGAAAGGCAAAGCGCAGGATGTGATAGCGCCACCTTACGACGTGTTGGATTCTAAGGAAGCGCGTGCGATGGCCCTGGGCAGGCCGCTGAGCTTTCTTCATGTTTCCAAGGCGGAGATAGACCTGCCCGAAGGCACCGACGTTTACTCGGAAGCTGTTTATAAAAAGGCGGCTGAAAATTTCCGCAAAATGATGGATTCCGGCGCGCTTATCCGCGAAGAGAAGCCCTGCTTCTATGTCTACCGGCTTAAGATGGGCACGCATGTCCAGACCGGCCTTGTGGTCGGCGCGTGCGTGGACGATTACGATTCAAACCGCATCCGCAAACACGAATTTACGCGTCCGATAAAGGAGGACGACAGGGTAAACCAGATAAAATTCGTAAAGGCCCAGACGGGCCCGGGGCTCATAGCTTACAAGCAGATCTCCGAAGTGGACGCTGTTATAAAGAAAAAAGTAAATGAGACTCCCGAGTTTTCCGTGGAGGGAACCGGCGGCGTCATTCATACCCTCTGGGTGCTGGACGACGAGGCCGATATCAAAACTGTTGTTGAAGCTTTTGAAAAACAAAAGGCCGTATATATAGCCGACGGGCATCACCGCTCGGCCGCGGCCTCCCGTATCAAAAAGTACATGGCGGAGACACGCGGCGCCGCCCATACCGGGACCGAACCTTATAATACTTACCTCGCCGTAGCCTACCCGGTCAGCGAAATGAAGATCTGGGACTATAACCGCGTGGTTAAGGATCTGAATGGCATGACTCCGGAAATATTTTTGGCGAAACTGCGGGAGAAGTTTTCGGTTACTGAAATTTCCGGCCAGGCTAAGCCCGCCGCCCGTCGGGAATTCGGAATGTATCTGGATGCTAAGTGGTACCTCATGAAACCGGCTGTCCCTACTCCCTCTAAAACGGACGATCCCGTGAGAGCGCTTGATGTCAGTGTGCTTTCGGATCTGGTGCTGGATAAGATGCTGGGGATACAGGATCTGCGAAAATCCACCCGAGTTGATTTTGTCGGAGGCATCCGCGGGCTTAAAGAGCTTGAGACGCGCGTGAACTCCGGGGAAATGAAGGCCGCCTTCGCGCTTTATCCCACCTCGCTGGAAGAACTGATAGCGGTAGCCGATGATAATCAGGTTATGCCTCCCAAGTCCACCTGGTTCGAGCCTAAACTGGCCGACGGCCTGATTTCCAACCCGCTGCTGTAAAAGGCAATAACTGCCGTCGCTTTTTACCTGACAATCCAATAGTCTATGGTCTAAATAACACATGGCGATAGAATTCGGGAAAGTCCCTTTGGAGCGCGCGCTCTCTAAACTTGGCGCGGCTTCCCGCAGCCAGACCAGAGAATGGATCCTGGCCGGTCGCCTGCAGGTTAACGGGCGGACCGTCCGGGACCCCATGTATCAGGTCGCCCCGGAAACCGACAAATTTGCCGTGGACGGGAAGCCGGTGCTCCGGGACGAATGGATCACGATAATGCTGAACAAGCCCGCCTCTGTGGTCACCACAAAATCAGATGAAAAAGGGCGAAGTACCGTGTTTGACCTCTTGCCGGCTGAACTGCGCAATCTTCACCCGGTAGGCCGCCTGGATATGGCCTCCACAGGTTTATTGATACTCACCAACGATACCCGGCTTTCAGCCTACCTTACCGACCCGGCCAACGCTATACCGCGTGTTTACGTTGTGACGGTAAAGGGCCGCGTCACCCGGGAGGAATTGCTCAGGGCGTGGGAAGGCGTAATGGATGACGGCGAGCTGCTGAAGCCGTCCTGTATAACCACCCGCAAGGTCAGCGAGAAGGAATCTCATTTGACGGTTGAATTGACTGAAGGTAAAAATCGCGAGATACGCAGACTGTTTTTGGCCCTGGGCCACGAAGTCACCAAACTGAAGCGTATCGCTTTCGGCAGACTAAAGCTGGGAGAGCTTCAGCCCGGAGAGTACCGCCGCCTGACCAGAGAAGAATTGGGGAAAAAGTAAACAGAGACCATCAGCGCGGCAGTACGACAGCAAGACAGCGCGGCAGTTAAATAGCAAGACAGCGCGGCAGGCCGGGCGATCAGGCTCATCAGACGGGTTTTTATCTACGGAGACTTTATGTTAAAAAAACTATTTTCCATCTACCGCCCCGCGGCTTTCGCGGAGCCGCTTCCAAAAGAAAAAGCGGCTTCCGTGTATCGGAGTCTGCGCTGGCAGATGATGCTGGGCGCCTTCAGCGGATACACCTTTTTTTATTTCGTGCGCAATAATTTTTCTCTGGCCAAGCCGTACTTGATAAGGGATTACGGCATGTCAAAGAGCGATGTCGGCCTTATCGCGACAGGCCTCGCTATAGCCTACGGCCTGAGCAAATTTATAATGGGCAACGTCTCGGACCGCTCAAACCCCCGCTACTTTATGGCCACCGGGCTCATACTTTCCGGCCTGCTCAATCTGACCTTTCCCACCGTCGCCGGTTCAATAGGCTTGATGTTCGCGCTCTGGTTCCTTAACGGCTGGGCGCAGGGCATGGGATGGGCTCCCTGCGCGCGCACGCTTACCCACTGGTTTTCAGACAAGGAGCGCGGCACCGTGTTCGCGACGTGGAACCTGGCGCACAATCTGGGGGGCGGACTGGTGGGGCCCCTGGTAAATGCCGCCATAGCTTTGGCCTCGGTGTTCGCCGTGGGCGCCGCGCTGGATTCCGGTCTGGCGTTTAGCGTGATATTTTACGCGCCCGCCTTTCTGGCATTAGGGATGGGCGTCATCCTGCTGATTTTTTTGCGCGACACGCCGCAATCCTGCGGCCTGCCCTCTATCGAAGATTATAAAAACGACCATCCTGACACCGGCGTGGCCGATCCGGAGAAGGAGCTTGGCGCTAAAGAGATATTTGTTAATTTTATCCTCAATAACAAGCCGCTGTGGATAATAGCCGTGGCTAATATTTTCGTGTATGTGGTGCGCTACGGCGTGCTGAACTGGGCGCCGACTTATCTTACGGCCGTCAAAGCCTGCCCCCCGGACATGGCGCGCTGGCAATTTTTCGTCTATGAGGTCGCCGGCATACCGGGCACGCTTCTGGCCGGCTGGGCCAGCGACCGGCTATTCGGAGGGCGCAGGAGTCCGGTTTCTTTTATCTACATGGTTCTTGTGGCGGTGTTTGTGTGGATATACTGGAAGAACCCTCCCGGTAGTTTCGCGGTGGATTCAATAGCGCTTTTCGGCATAGGTTTTCTTATATACGGCCCGGTTATGCTGATAGGCGTGAGCGCCGTGGATCTTGTGCCCAAGAAAGCGGCCGGGACCGCGGCCGGCTTCACCGGTTTCTTCGGCTATGTATTCGGAGCCGTGATAGCGGAACTTGGTATGGGTAGAGTTGTGGACAGGTGGGGCTGGGACGGAGGGTTCGTGCTGCTGCTCGGGGCTTGCGCTATAGCCGCGGCGCTGTTCGCCGCCACCTGGAATGTGCACCACAAGCGCTCGGCCTAGGAGCCTGTCCGACATAAGGAATTTTGGCTGCAATTGTCGTTTTTTGCCTACGCCTTTGCGCCGCTCAACTTACAGGTTCATTAGAGCCTGCTCGTTTCGCGTCGCTTCGGCTCGGCTTCAAAACCGTCAATTTCGCCTTAAAAACCTTATGTCGGACAGGCTCCAGGGGTATTTATAATCGGAGGAATTATGAAAAAATTAATGCTTATCGTTCTGATGTCGGCGGTATCCGCTTTGAGCGCCCAGGAAAGCCTGAAACATATAGATGTGCACGGCCACCGCGGCACCCGCGGTACCAGGCCGGAAAATACTCTCGCGGCTTTCCGGGAGGCTTTGCGGGCGGGAGTGGATGTGCTGGAAATGGACATGAATGTCACCGGGGACGGCGTCGTAGTCATTTCGCACGATAAGTTTATCTCCCCCGAAATTTGTCTGGACCCCGACGGAAAAAAGCTGGCCCGCCCGGTGCCCATAATATCGCTCACGCTTAAAGAGCTGAAAAAATACGACTGCGGCACCATTAAGAACGACAGATTTCCCGCCCAAATCCCCAGCCCCGGAGAAAAGATACCTACGCTGGCCGAAGTGTTTGAGCTGGTGAGGAATTCAACCGAGCCGGCCGCAGCCGTGGTGGGATTCAACATAGAGACCAAGATCGTCCCCGGAGAGGCGGAGATGTCGCCAGATCCCGAAGTCTTCGCTAAGCTAGTTGTTGCTGCGGCGGCTAAATACGGGATGACGGAGCGGACCATTGTGCAGTCCTTCGACTGGCGCACGCTCAGGGCGGTGAAGAAGCTGGAGCCTAAAATAAGGATCTCGCAGCTCACCGAGGCCAACCTGGTGGATCTGGTGGCTGTGGCCAAAGCTTCGCGGGCTGACATTATCAGCCCCGAATTTAAATGGATAAATAAAGAAGTTGTTGATTATCTTCACGCCAACGGAATACAAGTGGCGCCTTGGACGTTAAACGACAAGAGTGACATAGACAAAGCCGTCAGCTGGGGCGTGGACGCCATAATAACCGATTATCCCGCGGATCTGATCGCATATCTTAAGGAAAAGAAACTGCGCTAGCGCGGTCAGCGATTACCCGGTGGGGGAGGGGGAGGGGGAGGAGGAGCAAGTTTTGGCAGCGTCAGCAGCTGCATGACGCATCTTTCTATATCGCGGGGATCGCAGGGTTTTTTTAAAAATTGTACCCGCGGATTGTCCGTCACCATTCTTTTTATAATTCCCAAAAGAGTGGAAGAGAAAAAAATAATCGGTATTGCCGCGGTTTCGGGATGCTGGTGCAGATCATTGTAAACTTCTACTCCGTTCATCCCTGGCATGTTGAAATCCAGGGTTATTATGTCGGGGAGCAGCTGTCTGGTCTTTTCAATGCCAGAAGCGCCGTCAAACGCCGTGTGGACGATGAAGCCTTTGGACTGAAAAAAGCCTGTCAGGAGGGAGACAATTTCCTCATTATCGTCAATTAGCAGTATCGACTTTTGCATGCCTTGAGATTCTATAATATTATTGATTCAAACGCGAAGCGGATTTTTGCGGTCCGGGCTTTTGTAATGAAATTTGCCACATGCCTTCCATTGTCGCATAATATGCAGACAGGTTAGCCGTAGTTGTTTATCATCCGGCCATGGGTGCCGGTTAACTGACGAACTCAATTGTGGGGGTCTTATGGTAAAAACTAAAACAAAAATTAACAAAATAGCGATCAATACCGGCGGCGGAGACGCGCCGGGGCTTAACGCCGTCATACGGGCGGTAGTTGTTTCCGCCCTTAATAAGGGTTACGAATGCTTCGGTATACGCGACGGCTATAACGGGCTGATGACGCCTGGCGATTATCCCGAGGGCGGGCTGATACCGCTGACCCGCCGCAGCGTGCGGGGCATAACCCACCTGGGCGGCACCATACTCGGCACCACCAATAAAGGCAATCCCACAAAGTATCCCACCATGGGGCCGGACGGAAAAATGTACGAGAAGGACCGAAGCGACGAACTGGTCGCGGCCTTCAAAAAGAACGGCTTAGACGCGCTGGTGGCGCTGGGCGGCGACGGCTCGCTGGGTATAGCCAATGTGCTGGCCGAAAAAGGCATACGCGCCATAGGCGTGCCCAAAACAATAGACAACGACCTGGATAAAACCGTTGTGACATTCGGTTTTGACACCGCGGTTTCATTCGCGACGGAATGTCTTGACCGCCTGCATTCCACCGCTGAGGCGCACCGCCGGGTGATGGTGGTGGAGGTTATGGGTCGCTACGCCGGCTGGATAGCGCTTAACGCCGGCGTCTCTGGCAACGCGGACGCTATATTGATCCCGGAAATACCTTACGATATTAATAAAATCGCCGCGGCTTTAAAGGAAAGGCCCAAACGCGGAAAACATTACGCCATTGTTGTGGTGGCTGAGGGCGCAAAGCCCAGAGGCGGCGCGGTTTCCGTTGTCAGCAAAGAGCTGGGCCGCGCGGAAAAACTGGGCGGCGCGGGAGAGCGCGTTGCCAGGGAGCTTGAGCCGCTGGTCGGTAAGGAGTGCCGGACCGTGGTGCTTGGACATTTATTGCGCGGAGGCAGCCCGACCACTTTTGACCGCCTTATTTCGCTGCGGTTCGGCGCGGCGGCGGTGCGCGCTCTTGAGGAAGGATACTCCGGCGTGATGGTGGCGCTGGACCCTCCCACGGTGCGCTATGTTCCGCTTAAGGACGCGACCAGCCGCATGAAGGTGGTTCCGCTTGATTGCGACACCATAATGACAGCGCGTGATTTAGGTATTTCTTTCGGGGACTGATGGTGGGGACGCAATGGAATATAACCGGTTACGATGCTCCAAACCAATACGGGGATGATCTGTTTATGATGGCATATCCTGATGAAATAAAATTTGCGAAGGGGGCCGCTGAAAACTTGGCGAACCTTTCAATTTGTCACATAATATCCAAACGGGTTAGCATGTATGCCGGCATTCACTTCAACTAAAAAGGCGAATTAATGAAGAGGATAATTATAGCTGCGGGCTTGGCGGCGATGGGGGCAGGGCTGTCGAACGCCGGTGACTATGACCAGCCGGCTATTGAACAGCTGCATAGCCGCGTTCCCGGCGGCGCGGATTTTAATAATTTGGCTGCACCTCAGGCAGAACCGGCTTCTGACCGGACAAGCTGGACAAGCCCGGTCCGATGGGAAGTGGTGACAAAGTTGAAGTCCGATTTTCCGGGCGAGACCCCGCCGCGCTCCGGGAAGGAATTTTGCGCCCGGCTCAAAAACTATAGTTATTTTCAAAGGCTTATACTTGGCCTTGAGAACCGCCTAAGTTTCAGAAACGCCGGCGGACTTGGCGGCGGCGGAGTCTGCTGGTGGCATTCGCGGCTGAACCAGAGACAGATATATCTTACGGTTTTCAGACCGGAGCTTTTGAAACCCTCAAAAAAACAGGTCCTTGAAATATTTTCCGGATATTTCTGGGGCAACATGGTGGTCGAAATTCCCGGGTATGAGAATTTCTATGATTTTTCAACGGATTGGAGGGAGCTGCTTCAGACGAAGCTGAACGAGTGGCAGCTTATCGACGGCTTAGCCGGCGCGTGGATAAACGGCCTTGCCGGCGGGACTTCTATCGCTCCCCAAAAATTAAAGGCCGGCATGGCCGTTCTTTTTGAAGAGGTCAATAACAACAAGAGGATAGTCTGGCAAAAGCTTCAACTACCCGGGATAACATCTCACGCGTGGCTTGTGACTCAGATGAGCCGGGAAAATGACGGTTATATCCTTACCGTTGTCGACAGCAATTACAGCTCCGCATATAATGTCCGATATAGAGAGGGAAAAGGAGCTTTGAGCGCGGCGGATTATCCGGATTTTGTCCCTTATACAGAGTTTCTGGGTGATTTTAATAAAATACGCCGCGCGCAGGAAAATTACTGTTCCGGCCTGTGATGGCGCTCGGTTTTTACATAGTCCGTTTCCGCTAACCGGCCGGATTAAAAAACTAACGCGGGAAAATGAAACGGGGACCGCGCAATTGCTATAATTTAAACTTCAAAATATATTGAAGAGTTTTATATGACTGACTCAAAAACTGAAGCAACAGGTTCCGGCCGCGCCTCTGTGGCGGCTTGGCTTGAGCGGATGGGCCTGGGCGGCAGGATAATCGGCTTCGGGTCCGTAGGATTTATATTCCGCCTGATCCGGAAAGCGCTCCTGGCCTGTTTTTTTCTCGCTATTATAGCCACCGGGCTCACCTATTTTAGGGACCTTCCCAAATATCCGTTCTTTCACAAAATCGTGGCATATGAGCAGCGGGTTGAGGCGCCAATGCTGGGCGCGCTGCGTCGCAGTTGGCCCACGAATTTCCGCGGCAGCGACATCTCGCGCTTGATGTTATTCAGTGCTGTCTGCCTGCTCGCCGTGCTGTTCGGAGTAGTGGGCGCCGGGTTCACCCAGCAGGCGGCCCACCTTCGCGGGTGGCGCGAAACATTGAAAGAGGCGCGCCATTCAACCCCCGGGACCGGATCTTCACAGGCCGAAGTTAAGCTGAACCGGAAGGACCTTCTGGAGATCTACGCCAAAACCAAAAAATCTCTGGAGGAGCATAAAGTCCATATGGCGTTTCTCTCCATAGACGTGGTGAATTCAACAGGGATGAAGGCGGGGGAGGAGCCGGGTATAGCGGAGAGAGATTTTCGCCATTATAAGCGCATGGTCGTAAAAGTACTGACAGAAAATAAAGCTGTTAAATCGGCTTGGACGCCGGATGGCGTTATGGCCGGCTTCGGGTCCGTGAGGGAAGCCGTGCGCGCAGCTCAGGGCGTAGTTACCGGCCTTGCGCAATTCAACAGGGAAGTAAAAGCTATCAAATGTGATTTCGCCATACGCGCCGGGATCAACGCCGGCGAGGTTTTTTGCGATGACGCCACGCCTATGGCGGAAATGACCGATATGGTCATAGACATCGCCGGACACATGCAGAAGTACGGCTGCGTAAACGGCGTCGCTATTTCCAAACGCACGATAGAGCCTCTGCTCGGAGAATTCCGGTTCACCGACGCCGCGCGGCTGGTGGATGGTCTCCCGGTCTATGAGTGGAAGCCTGAAGCATAGCCGCGATTTTGTCCTTGATGTTTGAGCTCTTGTTGATATTCCAGGATTATCCGCTTTAATCATCAGGCGTCAGTTGCCTGGGACTCCCATATGAATACCGCCGCTTTTTCTGTTTTTATCCTTTTGCTTTTTTGCCATTGCCTTCCCGCTCAGTCAGGGGATTATGCCGCGCCAGGCGCGGAAATCAGCGCTTCGGCGCTTATGGAGCGGCTGCCCGCCATGCTTGATGATGTGCCGGCGCCCCCGGAAGTTACAGAAGCAGAAGTGGTTGACCTTGAAGAAGGCGATCCTGAAACCTACATATTCATACACGGCGCCGGTGCGCGACCGCCGGAACCGGTGAATCTTGGAGGCGACGGCATCCTCAGCTTAACGCGCCAGGGCAGCGGCGAGCAATTGATTGTCCGCTATCGCAGCAGGAAAGGCGTTTATAATAAGAGTGGGATTGATAAGATCAGTCGGATCATGCGCTGCAGCCTTACCGGTAATGAGACCGCGGTTTCCGTAAAACTTTTGGAGATTATGGACGCTGTTGAGGACCGGTTCGGAAAGCGGGGGCTTACCATTTTAAGCGGCTATCGCACGCCGAAGTTGAACAGCCGGGTATCAGGGGCCGCGCGCCGAAGCCTTCATATGTTAGGTTGGGCAGCCGATGTCAGGATCGCGGGGTACAGCCCCGCCAGAGTAGCGGCGTACGCCAGAGGGATGCGGACGGGGGGTGTCGGATACTATCCGGACATCGGCTTTGCACATCTGGATGCGGGGTATCCTAAATATTGGGTGGTCAGGCGCTCCCGCTCCGCCCGCGCCGCTGGCGTTACCGCAAGATAAGGCAGCTAGGAAGTCCCATAAGTGCAAAAAGGTCAAAAAAATTAAGGGGTGAAATTATGGATAGAATAACATGGCAGAATGTGTTTAAGAAGCAGTTCACTTTAAATCCGGACACAATTGACGCCAAGCCCGGCGAGGTGTCATATATGATTAAAGATAAACAGTTTTTAGTTATAATCAGAGCGGCCACGCCTTCCGGTTCGCTTAGGGCCGAGTCAATAATAGACACCGAGGAATGCCTGATCGTTAACAGGGGTCAGGGCAACCGCGCCTATGTTGACTGGGCTAAAATAGAAGCAATATCAACGGTGGATAATTAGTCTTCAGTAAAAGGCTCAGGTTTTTGTTGTGCAACGTACCTTATGATCTCTCCTCAGACTGGTTCCGATCTCGATCCCCGACTGGCCTGCGCCTGGCCGCGCCGGCGGCGGACGGTGCAAGTGCGCATGATTGCTCCTGATGACCTCAACAACTGGACGCTGCATGACGACGAGCAGGTTACAGTCATCAACAAGCCCGGGGATGTCGTATGTCACCCGTCCAAGGCAGGCCCCTGGTCCAGCCTTGCCGGCGCGGTGCGCGAACACTCCGGCCTTGCTGCCGCGTATCTGGCCTTCCGCCTCGACCGCGAGACTAGCGGTGTGGTAGTGTTCGCTAAAACTTCCGTCGTTGCCGCCCGCCTGCAAAAAGCCCTGAGGCTGCGTCAGGTTGGCAAGTCTTACCTGGCTGTCATGACTGGCGAGTTTTCGCGGCCGGTGACGGTCTCCCAGCCTCTTGGCGACGATGAGAATTCTCCGGTTCTTGCAAAATCAGCAGTGCGGCCTGACGGCAAGGCCGCAGTCACGCATTTTACACCCATTACACATGGCGGCGGCTTCACGCTGGTCCGCGTCGTTACCGAGACCGGCCGCAAACACCAGATAAGGGCGCACGCGCAATGGCTGGGAAAATGTGTCGTCGGTGACAAGATCTACGGCCCCGACGCCGGCTGCTTTCTGGAATTTATCGACCGCGGCTGGACACCCGCCTTGGCTGAGAAATTAATAATGTCCCGCCAGGCGCTTCATTGTTGCGAAATAGATATGACTAAAGCTGGCATAGACCGCGTCTTCACCGCCCCCATGCCTCCAGATATGCGGGCCTTCTGCGAGACCCGCGGCATAATAATTCCAGAAGGTCTGTAACTATAGCGTCGGGTCTGTGGTTTCACTATAAATAAAGAGGGCGTCCGGTTTAAACGGACGCCCTCTTTTATAAGTCTCAACTTACCTATTACACAAGGCCCTGGGCCATCATCGCTTCTGCTACTTTTTTGAAACCGGCGATGTTCGCGCCCGCCACATAATTCCCCGGCATCCCGGCTTCCTTAGCCGCCGTCACGCAGGCCGTGTGAATGTTAATCATAATCCCGTGCAGGTGTTTGTCAACCTCTTCCCTGCTCCAACTCATCCGAAGGCTGTTCTGGCTCATCTCCAACCCAGAAGTGGCCACGCCACCCGCGTTGGACGCCTTGCCCGGTGCGAACAATATTTTCGCTTTCATGAATGCTTCCACAGCTTCCGGAATGCAAGGCATATTCGCCCCTTCAGTTACGCAGATGCAGCCGTTCTTTATAAGGTCGTTCGCGTCCTTCTCGTTAAGCTCGTTCTGCGTGGCGCAGGGCAGCGCTACGTCAACCTTAACGCACCAGGGCCGCTTACCCGCGTGAAACTCCGCGCCTTTAAACTTCTCAGCGTACGGCGCCACTATATCCTGGCCTGTCGCGCGCAGCTTCAGCATGTATTCCCACTTGTCGCCCTTTATGCCGTCCTTATCGTAAATATACCCGTCCGGACCTGAAATCGTGACCACTGTCCCGCCCAGATCGTTCACTTTCTGCACCGCGCCCCAGGCAACATTGCCGAAGCCGGAAACCGCCACGGTCTTGCCCTTAAAATCCGCGCCCTTGGTCTTAAGCTGCTCCTGCGCGAAATATACCACGCCGAAGCCCGTGGCTTCCGGGCGTATCAGTGAACCGCCCCAGGTCAGGCCTTTGCCGGTCAGCACGCCAGTGAATTCGTTTTTCAGGCGTTTGTACTGGCCGAACATGTAGCCGATCTCGCGGCCGCCCACGCCGATGTCGCCGGCCGGCACATCCGTGTCGGGGCCGATATGGCGGAACAACTCGCTCATAAAGCTCTGGCAGAAGCGCATCACTTCTGAGTCGCTCTTGCCTTTGGGATCGAAGTCGCAACCGCCTTTGCCGCCGCCCATGGGAAGCGTGGTAAGGGCGTTCTTGAAGATTTGTTCGAAGCCAAGGAATTTAAGGATGCTTAGGTTAACCGAGGGATGAAAGCGCAGGCCGCCTTTATACGGGCCGATGGCGCTGTTGAACTCAACGCGGAAGCCGCGGTTCACCTGGTATTCGCCCTTATCGTCCTGCCAGGGCACGCGGAAAGTGATAGCTCTTTCGGGCTCTACGAGTCTGTCGAGTATTTTGGCCTTGATATATTCGGGGTGTTTTTCTAGGACCGGGGTAAGGGTCTCAAGCACTTCTTTTACGGCCTGATGGAATTCTTTTTCACCTGGGTTTTTGTTGATGACATGCGTCATTAAGCCGGCAACATATTCGTGCGCCGAACCTTTTTTATCTGTGGTTGCTGCGTTTATGGGCATAAGAACAGCTCCTTTTCTAGCGGGTTTAGGGTTTAGAGAACTGCGGTACAAAATCTCTGACTTCTTAATACCATGTTACAAACCTAAATTAGGGTTGTCAACACGTAGGGGCGCGCGGTTTAGAGGCAAAGCGCCCGGACGTAAAGCCATTTAGAAGCAAAGCAGTCTAGAAGCGAAGCCATTTAGACGCAAGGAGGCAAAGCCATTTAGCAATTTAGATGCAAGGCCACTTGGCCGCGCAGATTTGTACTGCTAAACTGCTTTACATCTAAATGGCTGCGCATCTAAACAGCTCTACATCAAATTGGTACAATCTTCTTATGAATTACCTGTATGCTTTGGCCGCCGCGGCGCTTTTCGGGGCGGCGACTCCCGTTTCTAAGACCATGCTGGCAGGCGTTAAACCATTCATGCTGGCTTCGCTTTGCTATTTCGGCAGCGGCCTGGCCTTGGCCTCATGGAAACTTTTTTCCGGCGCTGTCCGCGAGCCCGGCGCAGTGCGTGAGCCGGCGCTGGCAGTTAAGGACTGGCCCTATATCTCCGGTTTCATACTGGCCGGTGGTGTCCTGGCCCCCGTTATGCTTTTCAAAGGGTTGCTTCTCACAACCTCTTCCGGGGCGTCTATACTGCTGAATTTAGAGCTTATCTTCACTTCGCTTATCGCCTGGATAGTGTTCAAAGAGCATACCGGCGGCAGATTCTGGACTGCCGCCGCGCTTATCGTTTCCGGAGCCGCGCTGCTGAGCGTGGATTTTCACAACTTCTCTTTTTCGTTCGGGAATGGTTCCATCTTGGTGGCCCTGTCGGCTTTTTTTTGGGGGGTTGATAATAATTTTACCGCGAAACTTTCCGTCAAAGACCCTGTGGCGATAGCGCTTATAAAAGGTTTAGCCGGTGGGAGTATAAACATGGCGCTGGCTTTTTGGGCGGGAGAACTGGTATGGGCGCCGGCGCTCTGGCTGCCCGGCCTGGCCCTTGGTGCAGTTAGTTACGGCGTCAGCCTTGTTTTTTTTATCATGGCCATGCGCGGATTGGGCGCCGCGCGGTCGGGAGCGGTGTTTGGAGCTTATCCTTTTTTTGGAGCGTTGTTATCGGTGGTTTTTTTAAAAGAGCCGCTGACCGCCCCCCTGATATCAGCTTTCATCGTTATGGCGTTGGGTTTTTACCTTGTGATTTCGGAGAGGCACGGGCATGAACACGGGCATGAGGAACTTATGCACGAACATCTGCACTCCCACGATGATTCCCATTACGCGCACGGGCATATTATGGAGCCTGAGGCTGGCAAACCGCACAATCATCCCCACGCTCACGCTCCGGCGCACCATAGTCATGAGCATCTGCCGGATACGCACCATAAACATAAACATTTGGGATAAGCCGTCGGTAATGGGCCAAATGCCATTAGCCGTCAGTTTGGCATGGAGGTTCCTTTACAGTTTCTGCGTACGGCCACCGGCAAATGGCTAATAGCTATTCATTGCATATGGCAGCTTTTAAAACTGATATAATTAAGCGCTGAATTTTATGAAAAAGTTTTTTTGCAGCCTTCCGGTCTTGGTTTTGTGTATGGCCGCCCCGGTTTTTGCCGTGGAGTTCCAGGACGCGGATGCCGCTTTGGCCGTGGACTTCCCGTCCGGCTGGGTGACAGGACGCAGTGACGATTCCACCGTGGCTCTCAAACTGGAGAAGGGCAAATCTTTTTTTGAGTTTTCAAAGCTGGACTCCGAACTGAGCGATTATTATCTTAAGGCCCGCGTTAAAGAGCAGGTCGATTCCCTCCGAAGTAAAGGCAACAGCCTTTCCGGGGATATACGGCAGGCCGGCATACACGGCGTCTCCACCGCCTATTATGTTTCCTACGAGTCGATGGACGCGCAGATGTATATCGGGTTTTTTACATATAACGGCTTATCTTACGCCATCTCAGCCACCGGTCTTGATGACAGCGATTTTCGTAACGCTGTCTCCACCATCCGCAAGCCTGGCGAGAAGATAGACGTTCCCAAGCCAAAAAAGATAAAAGTGGCCAGGAAAAGCAAACCGGAGCCGGAAGAGAGCGGCGTACAGATATTCAAGGAGGATGAACCATCCGTTTCAACCGAGACGGTCGCTTCTTCAACGCCGGAGATTTCTTCCGGAACTGTCGCGGCTGATCCTCAGATGATGGCTCCGGTCGCGGAGAGTTCGGGTCCATCAGTCGGGACCATGGCCATCCGAAAAACATGGAAGTTATTCTCAGGATTTACACTCAGTGCAGACCCGGCAAGGACGCCCTTTGTTGCGCGGCAGCCGCTGACTTTTTATGTGTGGGGCGCGCTGATGGCACTTTGGATAGCCGGCGCATTGTGGGCGAAGATGGTGGCAGCCAGATTCCAGAATCCTAAACTGCCGCCGCCTCCAAAGGATGTCCCGCCTGACTTCTTTTTCCCTTTCGTCATTTCGCGGAAGTCCTCTTTGCGGGAATGCACTTACAATGTGCTAACGCGCCAGCGGCAGCTGCTGCTGGCCTCGTTCGATTTTAAACACGAGCTATATCTGGCTGGTTCCGTGTATTTCGGGATTTTTTTCCATATTTTCTGGAGTCTGCTCGCCTTCGTCGGCAAGGGAAATCTGGTGATAAATTTCCTCCTGAACCTGCCCGGCGGACGACTCTGGGCTTCTGTGCCTGAGGTTTTCTTCGCCATCCCTTTCATCGCCGGGCTTTTCATTTATTTTAAAAGAACGCAGGTCCTCCGGCTTTATGATTCGCAGTCCAACCTCCTTATGGAGGCTAAGAAAGACGTGTTTTACTGTCTCATCCGTGACGGCAATGGCCAGGAAATATCACGGCTGATGAAAAAAGGCGGCCTGTCCGCCAGAACTTGGGATTTCGTGGATACCGATAATCAGATAGTGTTCACTATCAGGGACGATTATCCCGCCACTCACATTTTAAGAAAAATATTCGGCAGGCTCGGCGGAGCTTTGCGCTCGCGCTACGGTATTTTTGCGGCTGAGCGCAGGGCTGGCTTCGTATTCCTGGATCCTACTTCGGCCGACAGATTCCAGATCCACCTTAATTTCGATTTCGCCCGGCTGGCGCACCCGGCGCAGATATTGGCCAGTATTCTTTATATAGTTTCTAAAGAAAATGATCCGTTCTATCCGTCGCCGTTTTAAGATTTAGGATTACATTGCAGGAGCAAATGATGAAAATCGGAATTCTTACTGGCGGAGGGGACTGCCCCGGCCTGAACGCGGTTGTTCGCGGCGTGACTAAAGCCGCCTTGAAAAAAGGCTGGGATGTTGTGGGCTTCAGGGACGGGTATAAGGGCGTGGTCGAGGGCCGTTTCATGCCGCTGGACGATAAAGCCGTTTCCGGTATCATCATCCGCGGCGGCACAATTCTGGGCACATCCAATACTGCCAACCCTTTCTCTTACACATTGGAACCGCTGGGCTCGGCCAAGGCGCCGAAAGACCTTTCAGGCTTGGCCATTAAGAATCTCAAAAATATGGGGGTGAAAGCGCTGGTGGCCATAGGCGGTGACGGCACGCTTAATATCGCGTACAAACTCCACAAAAAAGGTTTCCCGGTGGTGGGCGTGCCGAAGACCATAGACAACGATCTTTCGGCCACGGATGTGACTTTCGGCTTTGATTCGGCTTTGAAGGTGGCCACCGAGGCCGTGGATAATGTTCATACCACCGCCGAATCGCATCACAGGGTAATGATAGTCGAGACTATGGGACGCTACGCGGGCTGGATAGCCCTGCGGTCCGGCATAGCCGGCGGCGGGGATATTATTCTTCTGCCGGAGATCCCGTACATAGCGGGCGACATCGTTAAAGCTGTAAACGACCGACGCAGGCGCGGCAAACATTTTTCAATTGTTGTTGTATCCGAAGGCGCCAGGCCGGAAAACGGAGAGATGACCGTAAGCCGCGTGGTGGAAGGCTCGCCCGATCCGTTGCGTCTTGGCGGCGTCTCTTATAAGATCGCTTCACTTATTGAGAAGAATATTGAAGTGGAATGCAGGGTGGTAGTTTTGGGGCACCTGCAGCGCGGTGGTTCGCCCACGCCTTTTGACAGATGGCTGGCCACCGGTTTCGGCGTTAGCGCGGTGGATTTGATAGAGCAGAAAAGGTTCGGGCGCATGGTGGCCCTGAACAGATATTCCTGCCAAAGCGTTACCCTGGCCGAGGCCGTGGGGAAACTGCGCCGCGTTACTCCGGATTGCCTTGAGATACGGACGGCGCTGAGCGTCGGTTCTACCTTCGGAAATGCCGGAATCGTAAAATAGCCCAACTACACTAGGTCAAGGAAATATATAATGAAACCAGAAATGTTATACGGGGCGAATACCGCCGAAGAGATATTGAAGAGCGGCAGACGGAAAGTCTACAGGCTTTATGTGTCCGAAGGTTCCCTGGAGGGGAAGGCCAAGCTGATAGTGTCCATGGCCAGAAAGGCCGGTTGCCCTGTTGATTTTATGAATCCGCGCAGCCTGGATCATATGGCTAAGGGCGGAAATCATCAGGGCGTTATTTTGGAAGTGGAGCCCGTGCAGACCCTTTCGCTTGCCGAAGCTCTGGCCCGTATCAAGGATCCTAAAAAAACCGTGTGGGCCGGCGTGGACGGCATCACCGATCCCATGAACCTGGGCGCGATAATCCGCAGCGCGGCCTGCTTCGGAGTTTCTGCTATAATTCTGCCTGAGCGAAGGACGGTGGGACTTACGCCCTCCGCCCAGAAGACGGCTTCCGGCGCCATAGAGAAAGTGGATATGGTGGAAGTGGGTAATTTAAATCAGACCATAATCGAGCTGAAGAAAAAGAATTTTTGGATCTACGGCGCCGATATGAAAGGGAAGCCGGTTGATAAGATGGATTTTGCCTTCCCAATTTTTATGCTTATCGGGTCGGAAGGCGAGGGGCTGCACCAGAAAACTATGGAGCACTGCGACGAGCTGATTTCTATTCCTCAGAAAGGCGGGGTGGAGAGCCTTAATGCCTCCGTGGCTGCCGGCGTGCTGTTCTACGAGATATCTAAGAAGCTGTAAAATGGTGTATGCCATAGGCCATACGCAGAATAATTAACAGCCATTTGATTTACGTCATTAGCCATAAGCTTAGTAAGTAAGTTGTTTTTCTGCGTACGGCAAATGGCTAACGGCTAACGGCGTTCCTGGCGCAAAACGCCGGGAACTACTCACCCCTTGACAAAAATTAATGGTCTGCTATACTATTTTTACAGGAGCGGGATACCTATTAAACAGGTCTAATCTCGCTCCTTTTATTTTTGCCCAAAACATCATAACTGCAGTGAATAGTGGCGAGTGGATAGTGTATAGAAGTTTAAGGTAACTCCTGCTCACTAATCACTCGCCACTATTCACTAACCACTGGTACTATTATTTCGCTATCAGAATGTAAAGGTCGCCTTCGGCTTTCATGGAGGAGGCTTCGGTTTCCGCCGTATCTCCGGAACCCCAGAACAGGTCTATGCGCCCGGGGCCGCGTATGGCGGAACCGGTGTCGTGCGCGGTGACAAAACGAGTGAACTCTTTATCGGAAAGGCCGTTTGAGCCGGCCACCGGTTTTTTTGACTTGAGGAGCGCCGTGACTCCAAGTGGGACGGGTTGCGGATCCACCGCTATGGAGCGCCCAGGAGTGAGCCCCGTTCCTATGGCGCCATAAGCGGGTGAGTCCTTGGGTCGGGACTGGAAAAAGATATAGCGGGGGTTAAGGTCCACCAGTCTGCCTTCGCGGTCGCCCTGGAGCGACAGGTAGTTGATGAAATCCTTGAAAGACATAGACGGAATCTCGCCGCAGTCCATCAATATTTTCTGCACGCTTTTAAAAGGCCAGCCGTTGGCCCCGTCAAAACCGGCTTTAATAAAGTCCCCGTCAGTAAAACGCAGTATGCCGGAGCCCTGGATCTGCAGAAGCATTATCTGGGCCGGATGGGCCGACCAGACCAGTTCCAGACCTTTGCCGCCCAGTGCCCCGCCGGAGATCTCAACGCGCGGATAATATTTCACCAGGTTTCCATTCGAGTCCCTGCGGCCGTAGTCGAAATCAACGGCCATGTCAGGTGTGGTTTTTATCAGGTCCGTCGGTTTTAGGTAGATGGGGAATTTGTTTACCGCGTCAGGTTGTCTTGCCACTTTTATCTCGGCCTCATAATAACCGGTTATTACGACCTTGCCTGAATTGTCGTCGGCGACCGAACGGTAAGCTCTAAACCGGGTTCTAATTATCTCGCGCAGTTCCGCGGGCGCCATATCGATTGAAAGCGCTTCGATCAGTTTTTGTGTGGTGTCGCGCATTTGCCGGGCGGTGTAGGTGTCCCCGCCTATCAGGATTTTGAAGGAGTCGGGGCGGTTGTTCCAGTAATTTAAAGTGTCTTGAAGCGCGGTAAGCAGGCCGGAGCGTTCCATGTCGTCGGCCGGCAGAGGTAGGCTGTCTATCGGCACTTCAGATACGGCTTTTAAATTTGATGAGCCGTCCGGATAGGCGGATGCCTGTTTGAAAGCCTGAAATTTGGGGCAGGAATCCAGGCTGTCGGCTTTGTCGCCGGGGAGCGCGGCCTCAAAAGTCAGCAGGCTTTCCGCGCGCGCGGCTTCCTGCGCGGCCGCGTTAAGCGGGGCCAGGGTGGCCATCAGGCAGATTAATAAGAAGGCGCGCGTCATAATGTGCTTAAAATATACAAAAAAAGACCGCCCCGGGCAAGATTAAGATTAACTTGGATATCACGAGGATGAACTATCTTATTTTTTTGAGGTAGAGCTCCACGCGAGAGCGGATTTCGGCCTTGAGCGTTTCCGGACTCAGCACCTCTATGTCCGGGATCCAGTTGAGGATGGTGGGGATGGCTTCCATGAGCTGGGCCAGACGGGATTCAAGTATCACGGAGCCGTCGCTGTCTTCCTTTATTATGCGCTGGAGCGGAAAGAATTCCTTTTTGCGGAAGAAATCGGCGGCTGAGGGGCTGATTTTCAGTCGCATCAGTATTTTCCTATCCTTGGCCGGCATGGCGCCCCAGACGCTGGTTGCGTCCTTTATGACTTTTTCGATATTGGCCGGGGGGGTGAAAATCTGCGGAGTGAGTTCCAGGCTGCTTATATTGTCCAGCCGGTATTTCAGATACTCGCCTTTTTTTTCTGCCATGGAGAGGATATAATAAAAACCATTATCCACCAGAATTTTAAGTGGGGACAGGGTGCGCAGGACCGTTTCGCCTCTCCTGACATAGTTGATGCTTATTCTGCGGCATTCCAGGATGGCGGTTTCTACTGCGGGGATGAATTTTTTTATATCGAGATTTTTGCCGGGCCGGGGCATTATTATCGCGTAAGGCGATTCCCACGGCGCGCTTTTGGTCATGCGGTGCAAGAGAGCTTCAAAGGAGCCGCTGAAGGCGCCGCCCATGCCTTTGAACATTTCGTGCATGAATATAAGGGCTGACATTTGCTCGCCCGACAGGCGCATCTCTTTGAGTGAAACGCCGGGGGCGAAAGCGTATTCGCCTTTATCGGTCTGCTCAAGGCCGAAAGTCATGTTGACGCGCTCTATGTCGCGCTGAATGCTGCGCTCGGTTACGTCAAATTCGACCGCGAGGTCTGACATCCGCACTTTCCCTTTTTCGTTAAGGAGGTTGAGAATCTTCAACACGCGGTAATATTTCTTGTCCCCGGCAAAATCTTTTGGTGACATGCGGCCCTCTCTTTTATGATTAGCCCGAAAGTTTCATATGATTAGCCCGAAAGTTTCAGTTGAAGCTTTCCCCTTGCATAGCAAGGGCGCGTTCCGCGGGGCATACACCCTTGCTGAACAGGTGCGCATAGCGCTGGTTCAGCAACCCGCATAGCGGGGAATCTTTCAATATTTTATTGCCTGATTTGCTAAATGTAAATTATGTTGGACTGAAAGATTCGGATTAAGAGAATGGTATAATTTCACCGGAAGTGATAGCAAGGGCGGCGTTAGCCCCTAATCCTCCGCTAAGATAAAAAAAAGTGGCTATTTTGTATTGGACGGATGGCGGCGGGGTGGCAGACATGGGTTAGATCGGGCTGAGGAGGAACCGGCGCTCTAGTCGCCGGGCCGGCCGCAGGCCCGATGGGTCCCATGAGTGACAGGACCCCGAACTTGCAGCCACAGCCATTTTCCGCTTTTTACCCATTAGGTGAAGTCTTATCATCAATAACGCAGACTTCTTAGCGGAGGATTTGGGTTAGCATATTTCCGCGTATGGTAAGCGACTAATGGCTTATGGCGCCAATTTGCGTTGACTGGCGGCGGATAAATAACTATAATTATCATGTTCGCGGGCGTAGTTCAATGGCAGGACACTGGTTTTTTAACTTGGTGTCAGGTTGGACAGCGTACGGTCTTTATAACGATGGGTGCGGGCGTAGTTCAATGGTAGAACACTAGCCTTCCAAGCTTGGTACGTGGGTTCG
>JBAXKK010000018.1:0-36867 GCA_037137395.1 Elusimicrobiota bacterium | reverse complement strand
ACACCAAGGGACGCGATTTCTACGACCTGGTCTGGTATCTGGGCCGGAAAGTCTCCCCCAACCTGGACTTGCTGAATAACGCCATCCAGCAAACCGAGAAGAAGGCGCTGGGCATTACTACCGCCAACTTAACGGCCTTCATGCTCGCCAAACTTGAGCGTGTTGACTTCAACGCCGCGGTCGCGGATGTACGGCGTTTTATTCTGGACGAGAACGAGCTTCGGGTCATCAACAAGAATTCCTTAAGTTCGCTTGTCTCTGGAATGGACTGGAAGTAAGAATTGACCCAAGTCCCGGCGAACAAAACCTCAAGGGTGGATGGAAGTCTCCTCTAAGGGGCATCCTTGCTCGATAGTTGACCTTTTAGCAAGCCTCTCGCGCTGCGACCGGGTTCCGTAAAGCACCTATCCCCCGGGCGTAGCTTTAAAGCCTATCTTGCGCTGCGGGTCTACCGGGGTGGCATTTATAATTCAAGATCCTGGCCTCGGCTTTTCTTTTTCTCTTTGGTTTTCGCCGGTTCCGCGCCAAGACCGATCAGGTCCAGGCTATCTTTTCCCCGTCCGGTCGCGCGTTTATTCGTTATTAAACATTCTTTTGAAAGGAACGGTGCGGGTTGATTGCCAAATACGCTCTGTGTCCGGCTTGCCCAGGCTTTTTCCCACGCAACCCCGGTTATATTCGTCATAATATGTAAAGCATTTGGTTTGACGCCTATTTCAATTATGGTTTTTTCTTTGATTTCTGCGGGATCAGCTTCAATACCACCAAAATCTTTTAGCGCGGCTGCAACTTTCTTCGCGTTTTCGGGTTTGGGATTTACAAGTAAATCTATGTCTTCGGTGGCGCGAAGATACCCATAATACCCGACTGCATATGCTCCAACGATTACATATTCAACATGGTGCCTGTTGAAAACAGCAACAAGGTCTTCATAATCGTCCACATGTTCGTTGTTAAATGGTGTCATTGATTATCCTTATATGCCGGCAATTAATATGTTCTGAACGCGGATTGTTTGGGTTTAATAAAATTAAGCGTCGGGAAAGCTCCCTCATTCGATTAATCCGTTCTTTTGGAGATAACATCAAACACGCTGCTCGGTACTCTGCCGATTCTTCTGCTTCATCCGGGGGAAAAGGCTTGATTGTTGCGACGAAACCGGATTTGCTTGTATATACTTTCTTGCCAGCGGATAAGGTCGGCTGATAAAAACGCTGAAATTGTGCAACCTCCGTTGGAGTAAACTCTTTTTTCTTTCCCCTGATGTCTGCGGCAAAAAGTGTGAACGCCTCCGCTAACGCTTCGCCCCGCTTCTCGATTCTGTATTCAGACTGGCCTCGAACTTTACCCCGCACCGGAGATACTTTGATCCAAAGGTCTTTACGTAAAAATTTCAGCGCCCGGTCCACCTGGGTGGGGTTCAGGTTTAACAAGGTTTGAATCTGGCCGAAGCGAAGCCCCCCACGCTGGTACAAGGTCAGCAGGACCCGTAAAGGATCTCTGTGGTTTAATAATTCAATAATCATATTTATAGTATACTAACAATATGTAAGTATGTCAAGAGGGGGGGGCTCTTTGCCCAAGGGCCATGATCAGCGGTCTTGTGGGCGCGATGTTTTTCTCGCTAGTAGCAATCCCGGTCTTTTATCTCTCCCTGCATGATCGCAAAAAGACCTGAGATATCAGGGCCTGCGTCTGAAAGTAAAAAGAAAACCCCGTCCGTTTCAGGCGGACGGGGTTTTTGTGCTTCTAAGGAAATCCGCTGCGAAAGCGGTTTATGCCTAGAAGTAGAGATGCGCGCCGAGGCTGCCGCCGCCGCCGTTCCAGGCGGTATAATCCGCGCCTGCTTGTTCGCCAGTGGAATACTGGATAGGGATTATTTTGAAATCAAGACCGAAGCGGCCTTTGTAAATAAACTCCGCGCCCAGATACGGATTATAATTCCACGATTTATAACGAACCCCGGTGTCTTTGCCGGCAGAATGTGCCACTGTCAGCCCGGTCTGGAACATTAATCCGTCGGTAATTTCTTTTGAGTAAAACCCGCCGACATTAAAACTATACCCTGTGTCCTTGAAGGTGCCCTCCTGGTTGAATACCCCCACATCGGCCCCGGCATGAACGCCGATCGTGTCGTTGATGAAATATCTTACATCAAACGTATCGTTTCTCAATCCGACTCCGATTTTCCCCGTCATGCTTTCGGCAAAACTGAGGCCGGAGCATACGGCCAAGATTACAATTGCAAGTAGTGTTTTTTTCATTATCAATCTCCTTAATCTTATCTGTCGATATTGCGGACGCGCATAACATTTATATCGTTATGGCACTGGTACCCGGTTTATTTGAATTTGATGCCTTTGCCGATAACTTTAGTTGTATTGTTTGACCAAAGGATCCACCATTGGCTGTAAGCCTCTACTGTTACGTCAATTAAAGCGTCCGCGCCCAGTTTCTCTTTGGCGGAGTCAACGGCATCCTGAGTGTTATTTGAGCCGCTTATAGGCAGCAGTCCAAATAGCATAACTTTGCTGCTGGTGCCGGAAACTTGGCCTAGTTCATCGTAAGCCCTGTTATTTATCGGAGTTGTGGAGGAGCTTATGCCGCCTGGCATATGCGCGCATCCGGTAAGGGTCGCTACGGCTACTATTAATATCGCAAATCTCGCGTAATTTTTCATTTTTCTCCTACCTTGTAATAAATTATTCCGCTGAAATTATATCAAACTTGGAGTGGGAGCGGGCGGGACATTTTTTGATATTTCAGCTAACCCGCGCGATAAGTCAGCAGCGCCAGTATCAGGAATTGTGAATCTATAAGAGTCTCTGAGGTGATGCGTTCCGGAATTTTTCGCAAATAGAAGAACAGCATAAGGGCTATATAATAAAAAAGACCGGTGAAGAGCGCTGAAGCCAGGCCCGTTTTCCACCCCATATTTATCAGTAACACCAGTATGGTTTCAAGAAAAACAAACATCGCGGATAATGTCAGATATGTGAGTTTTGGCCCGGCGGCCTTGTAAAAATTTTCCTTGCCCACTATCATATCGCTATGCGCGTTGCTTATGCCGAACATAACCGAACGAATAAACACCAGAAGTATCGCGAAGATGACTGCCAGATGGGTTGATTTATATGCGATCGTTCCATGCGAGAGGCCGGGGGCGTAGGCGCAGACGAAAGCCCAACCCAGGGCGGTGACAATATCCTTTGATGCCGGGAAATTTCCGGATTTATTAAAGCCGAAGGGCAGTTTGTAGGGGTAAAGCATTCCCGCTCCCCAGAAAAACGCCGCGGGCAGCAGCACCTGCCAACCCATAGTACCGGATAAAAATAAAGCCAGCGCGCCGGAGAGGAACGCGGCGAACTTGGTGGCGGATTTAAAACGGATGAAAAGCAGGCGCTTGGCTTTATCGGGCGCCGAGGTGCCTTTTTCTTCGGCGCGATTGGCCATGTGAAGACTGAGCACGAAGAGGCCGGCCATAAGCAGGAGCTTTTTTGAAACTGTGGAGGCTTCAAGCTTCATGCAGACATAGGCCAGGGCAACTGCGGCCAGGGCCGTGTAAGCGCCGCTGGTTATTACAAGTTTCCAGAGGAAGGAGATCCGTTCTTCCAGAGGGCTTTTAACGGCTCCGGTCAGTTCATGGACCCGCGTCAGGACCTTCGCAATCATCCAGCTGGGGGTGGAGGCGCCGGCGGTAATAAAGATGGAGGTTTTATCTTTTAGCAGGGCGGGCGGGAGTTCGTCCTCGTTTTCAATATGGATCGCGGCCGGAGCCAGCTTTTGGCAGATCTGGAACAGCCTGGCCGTGTTGGCTGAATTTTTGCCGCCCACCACGATTACAAGGTCGGAAGTTTTTGACAGTTCCACAGTTTCTTTCTGACGGTCTTTTGTAGGTTTACAAATGGTGTCGGAAACCGCGAGTTCGCCGGTCTTTTTCCTTACTTCCGAAACTGCCGCCAGGAACACATCCTCTTCCTGCGTTGTCTGGGCCACGATGTTGGCTTTTTCCATCCGGGGCAGGCCTGCGGCTTCCCGGGGACCGCTGATGACCCGGCCGCGCCCCTGCGTGTAACCCATGAGGCCAATGACTTCCGCGTGGTCCTTGTCCCCTACTATAATGGTGTCATAACCATTTTTCGCGTACTTGGCGATAGTATGGTGCACATGCTTGACCAGAGGGCAGGTGGCATCCACCACTTCCAGCGATCTGCTCCTTATCTCCGTTTCCAGTTCAGGCGGGATGCCGTGAGCGCGAATGACCAGGATGGCGTCATGCTCCTTAATTTCCGATATATTGTCTACGGCGTGGACATTGTTTTCTTTAAGGGTCTCTATAACCTGGCGGTTATGGATTAGCGGGCCCAGCGTGTATATGGGTTTCTTGGTGTTTTTGGCCAGCTCCAGAACTTTATCTATTGCGTTCTTAACGCCCGGGCAGAAGCCGGCCGTGGAAGCCACGGTAATCTGGAGTCTTGCGGCCATAGGGGAAAGGTGGATAGGCTGGCCCGCCAAACAATCGGCGAGTTCGCTGCAGCGGATAGGCAGTTAGGCTGCAGGTGCAAAATATAAACACCCAACAGCCTAATAGCCTGCAGTCTGACAGCCTATTTCAACTGCTTGTTGATATGGGCCCAGGCGTTCTTTATTTCAACAGTGAGATGCCTGAGTTCGGAGGCGCTGACCTTCTCCAATTTTGCGTAGCGCGCCGCGACCTTGTCCACGAGTTCGTGATAAGCTTCCCTGTCTATCGATTTAAGGGCTTCTACTTTTTCCAGGACTTCGCCCTTCATTTTGAGGGACCAGCCCGCTATTTTCGCGCGGTTTTGGGCGCCCTTTTCCCCATAGAGAAAATAAGCTCCGGCCGCGGCTACAGCCGCCAGACCGATACCCGCTCCGATAAGTTTCCCTGTTTTTTTCATAGTAATCTCCTTTAAATCATCAATAGTTCGCGGGGCTTTAGCCGGACCCGATTCCTTTCCCCTGCCAAAATCTTACAAAATAAAACCTCTTGTGCAAATGATAATTGATAAAATCTAGGCATGAGCGAAAAGTTCAAACTTGTTTCTCCGTTCAGGCCTAAGGGCGACCAGCCAGCTGCCATAAAGGCTCTTTGCGAAGGGATAAAAGCCGGCAAGGCCAACCAGACCCTGCTGGGCGTTACGGGTTCGGGTAAAACTTTCACGGCGGCGTCCGTCATACAGGAACTCAACCGTCCCGCGCTCATCCTTTCGCCAAACAAGGTGCTGGCGGCCCAGCTCTACTCCGAGTTTAAGACCTTTTTTCCGGAGAACGCTGTGGAATATTTCGTTTCCTATTACGATTATTATCAGCCCGAGGCGTATATTCCCTCAAGCGACACATACATAGAAAAAGACGCTTCAATAAACGATCACATCGACAAGCTTCGACTAAAGGCCACCAGTTCAATACTCACCCGGAGCGACACAATAGTGGTGGCGTCGGTTTCCTGTATTTACAATATCGGCTCGCCTGACAACTTCTCAAAGTTATGTCTTCACGCGCGCGTCGGAGAGCCATGTGATCGGCGCGAAATTACCAGGCGCCTGGTGGCCATACAGTATGACCGCAATGAGACTGAATTCGCCCGCGGCACGTTCCGTCTGCGCGGGGGGACTATGGATATTTTCCCGGCGGATATGGAGACGGCCTACCGCCTGACTTTGGGCGATAAGATAGAGAGTATAAAGGAAATAAATCCGCTGACCGGCGACACGCTGCGTGAACATAAAGAGGCGATTATTTACCCGGCCACGCATTTCGTGGCCGAGCCGCGCGAGCTTGAAAAAGCGATAGCCGCAATAGAGGCGGAACTGGCGGATCGGCTAAAAGAGCTGAACGCAGCGGGCAAACTGCTGGAAGCCCAGCGCATAGAGCAGCGAACCCGGTACGACCTGGAGATGATACGCCAAACCGGTTATTGCCACGGCATAGAGAACTATTCTCGTCATTTGTCCGGCCGGCCGCCCGGCGAGCGTCCGCTATGCCTGCTGGATTATTTTCCGAAGGATTTTCTGCTTTTTATGGACGAGTCGCATGTCAGCGCACCGCAAATACGCGGCATGTACCAGGGGGACCGTTCCCGCAAGACTACGCTTGTGGACTTCGGTTTCCGCCTGCCCTCGGCCCTAGATAACCGGCCGCTAAAATTCGACGAGTTTGAGGCGATGAGACCAGCCACCGTTTTTGTCTCAGCCACGCCGGGGCCGTATGAGCTCGGGTTATGCGGCAAGTTGAACATCGTGGAGCAGATAATCCGGCCCACAGGTCTGGTGGATCCGGACGTTCAGATACTTCCGGCTCAGGGTCAGATAAAGGCGCTTATCGGAGAGATAGAGAAAAGGGTTGTAAAAAAAGAGCGCTCTCTGGTCCTGACACTGACCAAAAAGACCGCCGAAGATCTTAGTGAATTTCTGGCCGAGAAAAAGATCAGGGCCAAGTACATACATTCCTCCATGGACACGCTGCAGCGCCTGGATATTTTGCGGGACTTCAGAAAAGGTGATTTCGACGTGCTGGTCGGCATCAATCTTCTGAGGGAGGGTCTGGATATTCCGGAAGTGACACTGGTGGCCATCCTGAACGCCGACAACGAAGGCTTCCTGAGGAGCGAGACTACACTGGTGCAGATCTCCGGCCGCGCGGCCAGGAATCTGACCGGTAAGGTGATACTATTCGCCGACCGCGAAACCGGCTCCATGAAACGCGCTCTGGATGAGATGGCCCGCCGCCGCGTAAAACAGTTGGCCTATAATAAGGCGCACAATATCAAGCCGGAGACTATCAAGAAAAAATTACATGAGTTTGACGAACTTCACACCCAGGAAAAACGGGCGGCTTTCCATCTGGTGGGCGCTGTGGCCTCAGCGGATGTCAATAAGGACAATATCAAAGGCATTATGAGAGAGCTGGAGAAACAAATGAAGGACGCCGCCGATAATCTGAATTTTGAGCTGGCCCGGGAATTGCGTGACCGTCTGTTCGAACTGCGTGACATGGCCGGTATAAAGAGCCCGACAAGAAACCATAAATCCCCAAAAAGGTAGCATAGGCCGTTTTGGAGAATTTAAAATGATAAAATTTAACTGATGGATCAATTTGATTCCCTTATAAGGCAGGCCCTTAAGGAAGACATCGGCCCTGGCGACGCCACTACCGAAGTCTTCATCCCGGAAGGCCTCAATTTCTCGGGCCGGATGTTCGCCAATACCAGCGGCGTTCTGGCCGGCGGAGGAATAGCTAAACGGGTGTTTGAGCTGGCCGATCCGGGCTCCAAAATCCGCTTGCTCCTGAAGGATGGGGCGTGCTTTAAAAAGGGGGCGGTTATTCTTACTGTGCGCGGTTCCAGACGCCTGTTGACCGCCGAGCGCACAGCGCTTAATTTTATCCAGCATCTTTCCGGCGTGGCCACCCGCGCGGCTCGCTTCGCCAAAGAGATTCGGAACCCCCGCACCAAAGTTTATGATACCCGCAAGACCATTCCCGGTCTCAGGGAACTGGAGAAGCGCGCCGTCAGATGTGGCGGGGGCGTCAATCACCGCCGGGGACTTTACGACGCTTTCCTGATAAAAGATAATCATATCGCCATGCTGGGCGGATCGCTGGAGCGGCTAAGGGAAAGGCTGGCTTATGCCAGAAAAAAATACCGCGGGCTGAAGATAGAGATAGAGGCCCAAAGCCTGACGCAGGTGAGAGATTTTATGCCTCTGGGTTTTGATGTCATCATGCTGGATAATATGAGCCGCGCGGATATGAAAAAAGCTATAGACCTGATACACCGTGAAAGTAAAAAGACGGAGATAGAGATCTCGGGTGGGGTGAGATTTGAAAATTTGGCCGGACTTTCGAAACTCGGCGCCGACCGCATCTCCGTAGGCTCACTGACCAATTCGGCCGCGGCGCTGGATATAGCGTTTGATATAGAGCAGGTGAAAAATGCCATTAGCCATTAACCATATTAATGAGTTCCTTTAAAAGCAAACGGCCAATAGCAAATGGTAATGCAATTAGGAGCCAAAAGCTTACGTAAGTCGGAGGTCTCGTCGAGACATTTTTCATCGTTTTGGTGAAGCCTTTAATGTCTCCCCGGCGAAAGCCGGGGTCCAGGGTCATGCCATAATCTGGGCACCGGCTTTCGCCGGTGAGACGGAGCCGGAAAGACGACTTGATCTTACATGAGATTTTAGGAATAGGAGATTATTTTCATGAACGATTTGAATCCTGAAGACACGCTCGCGCTTGAAACGCTGCCGGGCATAAAGAAACTGGTGCTGTTGGAGAGCGCCACCTCCACGCAGGAAGTGGCCCGCGAGCTCGCGCTTCAGGGCGATATGGAGGGCACGCTGGTGCTGGCGCTAAGTCAGAGCGCGGGTAAGGGGCGCATGGGGAGGGAGTGGGAATCGGGCCGCGGCGGAGTTTACATGACGCTCATCCTTCAGCCCCTCATCGGGCTTAAATTCCTTGGAGAGCTGAGCGTTTTGGCCGGGAGCGTGGCCGCCCTGACACTCAAACAGCTTTACGGCCTGAACACCCGCGTGAAGCTTCCGAACGACATTTACGCGCTGCATCCCCAAAAAAAGAAATATCTGAAGATCGCGGGCATACTGACCGAGTCGGCCTCGATAAACAAGACCCCGAACTGGATACTTCTGGGCATAGGCGTGAACCTGAACAACGCGGTGTCTCTGGCCACGGCGGTCAGCGCTTCCGATATCCTGAAAAAAGAGGTGTCGCGCGAGGAGTTCCTGCAGGCCTTCTTTGAAAATTTTTGGCACATATATTCCTCGTGGGAATATGCCTCGCAGTCAAAAAGCTCCTGAAATCCGATGACAGTTCCATCCCTTCTTGCGGCGGAAAAAATACGGGATATAGCCTCTAAGCGCGGCGCGTCCGCCTGCGGGATAGTGCGCGCGGATGCTATAGCCGAACACGCGCGGTTTTGTGCCGCGGCCGCCGGCGTTCCGGCCGGTCTTGCCTATCTGCGGCGGTCTCCGTCTCTAAGGTCGGATATCAGAAACTGGTTTCCCCCGGCGAAGTCCGTGCTGGTGTGCGCGTTCCAATACTGGCATTCCGGCCTGGACTACGCGGCCGCGTTGAAAAAAATTGGCGGGCCCTCAGCCCGTCTTGAAAAAAGCGGGCGCTCGCCACATAGCTCTGGCGGGCGCAATCCATGGCCTGAATTCACGGCAGGGATAGACCCGGATGGCAGAGGCGCAAGTATCTCGCGATACGCCCTGGTTCCAGATTATCACGAGGTGATACGGGAAAAGCTGGGGCTGATTCTGGCCGACATAAAAGCGGCCTGCCCGGGCACGGAAGGCAAACCTTTTACTGACACCTCTCCGGTGCTTGAAAAAGAGCTTGGGCGGCAAGCTGGACTGGGGTTCAGAGGAAAGAATACTCTGCTTATATCAAAGGAGCTGGGCTCGTACTTTTTTATAGGAGGACTGGCTCTTTCTCTGGATGCAGGTCACGGCAAAAGTTCCGTTCAGGATACAGAGCAGGGCTGCGGAACCTGCGGAAAGTGCGCGGCCGCCTGCCCAACCGGCGCGCTAAATGTTTCCGGAGCCCTGGACGCGGGGCTTTGCGTTTCTTACTGGACTACGCAGTCCAAAACTGCGGCTCCGGAAGAGATCATAAGGAAATCCGGGGGATATGTCTACGGGTGCGACATCTGTCAGGATGTCTGCCCGTACAACAATAAAACTCCCGACAGGATATGTCTGCCGGAATTCAGAAATAATATTTAAAGCTTATTGGTTAGCGCGGTTTTAACGGCTTCCATCAAGTCGTCGGTATTGAACGGCTTGGTAAGGAACGCCGCCACTTGGGAAAACCTTTGAAACATGGCCCGTGAAGGCTCAAGTGCGGATAGGACGATTATAGGCAGTTTCTTGGTGTCGGTGTCTTCGGTGATCAGGTTGGTGAGGGAATATCCGTCTATGCCGGGAAGCATAACGTCCAAGATCAGCAGATCGGGCTTGTATGACCGCAGCGTGTCCATTACTTCCCTGCCGTTATCGCACACCCGGACCTGATGGTCCATTGACTCAAGCGTGCATTGCACCAAGCTGGATATTTCAGCATCATCGTCAACTATAAGTATTTTATTCCCCATAAGTTAAATTTAACACATATTCAGTTTGCCGGTCAAGGAGTCCTGCTGGTCGTACGCGGAATAATAATCGCCAGACGCTTTTAGCCATTCGCCATTCGCAGAAACTGTAAGGGAACTTTCCTGCCAAGCTGAGGATAATCTTTAGCCAACTTAATATAGCAGGAATTTATTTCGGGTTTCCCTGAACAGGGCGTTATCTTTTTCAAAACCGGCCAGGATGTCCTCAGGTTTCGCCCCGGCCTCAAGCATGTCGTAAAGCCTGGAGTTTCCGGTCATTTTTTTTATCTCTTTTTCCTTCAGAGTGAAATCTTTCTTATTATATTTTCGCAGGTAATATACCGCGTATGCATAAACGTCCAGCGAGCGTATCATGTCTGCGCGGAGTACTTTTATGGCCACTCCGGGGCAAGGTTTGCCTTCGTAAATGTCTTTATCCGGCGTGCGCTCCTCCGAAGTGAATCGCAGGCCTTTAAGCGGGGCTTTGGACAGCATTTTTGAGATCTTATCTGCTTTCATCCAGGGCGCGCCGAACCAAAGGAAAGGAGTATCGGTCCCGCGGCCGACTGAGACATTTGTCGCTTCAAAACAACCCAGACCAGGATAGAGTATTTCCGCGTCAACGCTTCTGATGTTGGGTGAGGGGTTGGTCCAGACAATGGCAGTCTCGCTGAAAAACATATTCCGCCGCCAGTTTTCCATTTTCACCACGGTCAGCTTCAGATCCAGCTTCTTATAATCCTTGTGAAAAAGGGCCATTTCACCTGCGGTGAAAGCGTGCCGCGCGGGCACGGCCAGATAGGCCGTAAAAAAACTCACTTCCGGGGCCAGGGTAGGGCCTTCTACTATGTCGCCACCGATGGGGTTGGGGCGGTCCAGCACGACAAACTCTATATTGTTTTTTGCCGCTTCTTCCATCGCGTAAACCATGGTGGTCAGGTAAGTGTAGAAACGGGCGCCGATATCCTGTATGTCAAAGACCAGGATATCCACGCCTGCAAGCATTTCATGAGAAGGGCGCTGATTTTTACCGTAAAGGCTGTAAATTGGGACACCTGTCACCGGATCCGTGGAATTGCTTATCAGGATGCCGCCCTCCTCCGACCCGCGGAAGCCGTGTTCCGGGGAAAAGATAGCGGTAAGGTTTACCTTTTTGGATTCATACATCGCGTCTACGGCGTTTCTGCCGCCTGCATCGACCGAGGTGTGATTGGTTATGAGGCCTACCCGTTTCCCCTTGAGCAGTTCAAAGTCTCCGCGTTCGAGAATGTCGAGCCCGGTCAGAGTCAAAGCCCCCCCTGCTGCGGCAGGGGGAGCGCCATAAGCCATAGGCTGTAAGCCATAAGCCAGAAAAAATAAAAAGGTAGACGCTACCTTTTTGGTGCTCCTGAAAAAATTATCTTTATTTTTCATACATTTTTAAAAAAGTGCAAAAGGTAGACGCTACCTTTTCTCATACGGCGTATGGTTTATGGCCTAGGGCTTATGGCGTCTTTGATCACCAGTAAATATAGGGCCCCGGGATCCCAAAGTTTAAAGGCGAAGGTGCGCGCTTTCGCGCTATTGCCGGCGAAAAAATCCACGCGCCCCGGGCCTTTTATGGCTCCGCCGGTGTCCTGGCAGAATACAAAGCGCTTGTCCTGTTTGCGTCCCAGAATGGCTCCATTGTCGTCAACATCTGGTGTTGTGACGCTCATAAAGGCCAGCGCGCCCATGGGTACCAGCGCGTTGTCTATTGCTATTGAGCGCCAACCCACCAGCGGGAAGCCGTAAGTGCCGGCCGGACCTTCTTCAGGGTCGGTTATTTGTTCAAGTTTAAAGAAGGTATAGCGCTGGTTTTGGCTCATTATGGCGCGTTCCTGGTCCGGGTGCTCCGCGATATATTGTTTTCCTTTCTCATGGCTCAGGCCTTCGCGCGGGAGCCCGCCCATCTCCACCAGGGCGGTCAGCCAGCCTTTGAACTTCAGGCTGTTGGTGGAAGCGAAATTGGCTTTAATAAATTTACCGTCCGGGAGACTTAGACGCCCGGAACCCTCGATATGCAGATCCATTATGTCGGCGCGGTCTTTAAGCCAGGCAAGTTCCAGGCCGCGGCCTTTCAGCGCGCCTTTAAAATCTATCTCATCCCTGGTCAGGTAGGGGACCAATGTGTTCCCTTTGAGCATGCCGGTCAGCTTTTCGCCTTTAAATTTTTCGTTAAAATCTTCCAAGTTGATAGTGACAAGGTCGTCCGGCTTGGCGTAGATGGGGTAGGGATACTGCGCGGTTTTCTCGAGGCTGGCGGGCAGGGTGGGCGCGTAATACGAGCTGAAGACCACGGTGCCGGTAGAGTCGCGGCCGGCCAACTGATAAATATCGAAGGCCTCGTTCAGGCGTCGGTCCAGCTCAATCTGATCTTTGGCTTCGGACAGGATCTTCATGAACTCGCTGGTGGAGGCGGCCAGGGTGTCGGTGTTTATTTTTCTTGAGCCGAAGGCGTAGGGGATGGCGGCGCCGTGAAGGGACTGGAAATATTTCATGTTCAGCGCGGCCGCTTTCATCAGAGAGGCTTTATCATCCAGATCAGCGAAAGAGGGGGCTGTGCCGGGGGCCACCGGAATTATAGGCATGGCCTCACCTTTGACCGGGGCGCAGCCGGGGGGGCAGACGCCGCTTGCGACTTGGTGTTTAATTGTTGCCGCGCAACCGGTTAAAAAAAGTGAAAAAGAGAGTATTACTGATTTTTTCATATTTGTTGTTTCCTTAATCCCCGCCTGATTGTAAGCGAAAACCATTGCTAACGGGGGGTTTTACGCGCTGGCCGGGTATGACGGCGGTGGTCGCGCGCATCGGCCTTTGTATCCTAAGTCACATTTGACTTTGGACACACTGAGGCTGTTTTCATAGGAGAAAATGCCTTTCCCCTGCTTCTATTATCTCAAAATATTATTATTGACACAAGGTGAATTATCTATTAAAATTTATCTCATGAACAGAAAAATATTGTCTTTACTACTCCTTATTCTGACGCTCCCTGCCTTTGCCGCGTCCGAAGAGGCCAAAATTATCGCTTTCAGCGGAAATATTGAAGTGAGGAATACCCGCGAAGGCCAATGGGTCCCCGCCACGGAAAACATCGAGATAGCCGAGGGCGGAGCCGTGCGTTCCGGCGCCGACGGTTCGGCCGTGATGCTGATGCCCAATAAAACCAAGGTGTGGATCAAAGAATCCTCCACCCTTGAGCTGGAGCAGCGCACCACGCTGGCCTCGCGCCTGGCCCTGGTGTTCGGCAAGATTAAGGTGCGCGTGCCGCATCTCCTGCGCAAGGAAAAATTTGAAGTCAGGACCCCGTCCGCCGTTTGCGCGGTCAGGGGTACCGAATTAACTTTAGATACAAATGAAGCGGGCGCCATGGTTATAAATGTGCTCTACGGAGAGGTTAAGCTTTCTTTCGTGATCCCGTCCGAAAAAGGGAAATCAGAATTTTATATTCCGCAGGGCCGCTCTATGAGCCTGGAAGAAAGAGGCAAGCCCGCTAAACTCGCGATGATGACCTCAGAACAGGAAAAATCCTCGCTGGAGAACTGGAACCCCGGCCTTTCTCCGGACGATCGCCGTAAAGAGATGAAGTCCAAAGACCACGACCGCGCCCAGATACGCGAGTTCGCCAAGGTGACCAACGGCACGGAAAATTCGGTAAAAACTTTCCTCAACAACGTGAAGGAGTCTGATCTGGAAGCTGGCCGCACGCTTAAAGATGTTCACGGCAATACCGTGCGCGTTGACCAGCGCCTGATGCGTCCGGATAACAGCACTTTACAGTTTTTTAATCTGGTCAAGCGGCCGGTATACAATAACTCGGACACCACGGCCGCCGCCGCGGCCAGAGGCGGCTTTGTTTACAACGGCGCGGCATCAGTTGATAACAGACTGGATCTTCTGCAGATGACCATGAAATTCAATCAGGAGCTTCCGCAGCGCATAGAGGAATGGCCAGGCTTTTTCAACGGCAATTCAGTGGACCCCGTTTATATCAGCGTCATCATGGCTAACAGGACCAACCGTGAAGATATCTTTTTTATAGGGGAAGGCAGCATATACGATACCGTGCGCAAAGAGCTGGTCAGCAACCCGATGGTGGTCGGCATACCGACAACAGAGAATTCCGCAAACGACCAGAGCGTTCTTTTGACAGGCAGATTGACCGGCAGCGATGCTGTGATGATGCTGAACGCCATCAGTCGGCTTGACATCAAGGACACCGCCGGCGCGGTGGGATCTGACGGGACCATGCAGTACACAACCGATGATGGGGCAACCTGGACTAATTTTAACACAGCTGGCCTTCCCTTAAACGATGTGCGGTGGGCTTTGCAGGTGCCGCAGGCTAACGGCAAGACGAACCATTACGAGGTTACCGGAGACCCGGCCCTGTGGCAATATCGGGCGGACCTGTATACTATAGGGGGCCAGCCGGGCGCCTATATCTGGTACGCTAAGGAAAACTACGCCATCAATAATTCAGGCGCCATACAGCAGGTGGAAGATTTTACCAGCTCCAATCTGGACCCGTTCACCATACTTAAGAATGTGGCCGGGGAGAGCCTGATGTATATTAAAACAGCCTCTCTGGGATCCGGTTTGCCGGCAACTAACGCGGCCGCATACACGAGCATTGATCCAGGCGATTATTATGCCGGCAACAGCAACATCGACCTGGTCATTATCCCGGATCTGGCGCTGGCCGCGGTGCAGAAAATGCTGCCGGCTCTGACCAAACTTAACGACTAATGAGGAATTTAATGAAAAGGATAACACTGACTTTAGCAGTTTTCTTGTGCCTCAACGGCTTGTCTTTTGCCGCTGTGGACTGGGAATCAAAAGGTATGCAGATGGTCGGCGAGATAGTGGCCAACCCCTCCGCCTTCTTCTACGACTTCCAGCAGGATCTGGAAGCCACCACCCCGCTGCCTCCCGGCAAGAGCTTCGGCATACAGACTGGGCTTTTCCCTACCACCATACCGCTGACCTACCTCAACATGTCCGGCAAATACCGCCTGCACGCGGAAGGACGTATAGCGCCCGGCGTGCCGCAGGTGGACCTGATTGGAGGCTACTGGGATATGCTGGCGGCCAAGATGGCCACCAAAGACTCCAAAACCATAGACAGCGCCAAGTTTGGCGGATATTATATGGGCGCGATAGTAAGCTCCTCGGTCAGCCCCAAGATCCGCACCTTCTGGGGCTATAAGCACTCCGTACTGGCCGCCAAGCTTAAGTTTAAGCCGGGTGAGGAAGTTGATTTGATGGGCACCAAGGTCGGCAGTTTTGATTCGGGCTTTAAGGACGACTTCCTTATGGCCGGTATTGAGACGCCTAAAGGGATAAATAAATTCTGGAGCATGCAGTTGAATTACGGACTTAAAACCCAGACTTTTTCCACCAAGCTCAGCTGGTACGGCAAAATATTTGAATTGGGAATAAATATTTATCCGGAAGGCGTGCTCGTGTTTCACCCGGTGTGGAATATGCATTTGAATTTTTAACAGCAGGTTACAGGTTATCGGATAGTTTGTAGCAACCAAATAAGCAGACAACTTTAATTGAGGTTAAAAAATGAAAACATCGGTCTGGCATATAAAAAAGTTTTTCACAGTGTTGGTTCTTGGCGCTTTTACCCTAACCCCTCTCCCCTCGACCCTTTCTGCGGCCGTGGCCGAGGACTCAAAGATCTTCACGCCTTATTTTGATATGACGCTTATGGAAGCTGCTTTCATGCCTTCCGCTGGCAATATCTTCAGCGGCGGAAATATTAACACACAGGTGGGCTTGCTGACCAAGATAACCAAGAAGGATTCGCTCTTCGGGCTCTATAATTTCAATTATTCAGGTCCCGCCTTCCAGCCGCAAGATTCAAAGCAGTTTTCCGACCGCAATATGTCGCATGGTTTTAACTTTGAGTACCGCAGGAATCTCAGCGAGCGGTTTCGCGTGCGGCCGGGGCTGTCCCTTATGACTGATTATTCCCGCACCGGCGCCAATGAAGCATGGAAGAACGGTCTTTATAATATGAACTCGGTGGGCGGACAGCTGGCAGTTGATTACAACTTCGACTTTGAGAAGAACGGATTTATCACGGCAACCATTATTACCAGGAAGATAAAATTCCCTAACTATACCGATCTTCTGCGCGAGTTCCAGACAGCCGGGAACACCTCCGAAACTTCAGGCGGCTTGCAGGATCAGTCGCTCACGCAGTTTTCCTTAAGGCCTAACTGGAACGGTTTCTTCGGCGGGTTCACCTATACCCTACAGAACTACAAGAACCAGGAAATTGTGAATAATTCCGGCGTATATAACGGCAGCAAGCAGAAAGACACTAATGTCGCCCTGGACGCCGGCTTCAGGCAGACGCTGTGGATATTTGAATTATCTCCGATGGTGTCCTACACAATGCACCGCTCCAATCAGAATTTTGTAAGGTACAAATTCCTGGGCGCGACTGCCGCCAATCTCGCGCTCGGCGATTCAGATGTCACATTCGTGGATAAGAATTATGACTATAACGAAATGACCCTGAGCGTCCCCATGGACCTGAATATAACCGGTAAATGGGCCATAGGCGGCTCAATGAATATAACCCGGCGCACATATACCTCGCGCGGCGCCCGCGACACCGATAATAATTACACTTCTTCCAAACAGAAAAACCTTATGAGCACGCTGACCGGCAGCATACGCAAGCGTATGAACGATGTGGCCACAATGAGGCTTTTCTATTCGCTCATGGTCGCCTCTTCCAATAACAAATTCGAGAAATACATGCCTTATAATTACACCGGCAACACCGTTGGCGTGGCGTATCAGTTGTCTTACTAAAAAGCCGCAGGCTTTTTAGTGCCATAAGCTATAAGCCATAAGCTATAGGCTGTAAGCCATAGGCCCTTAAGGGATCCCCTTAGGGGCTTATGTTTTATTATCGCCGCGCATGGCTCGAAGCGTACGGCTTATGGTGTATGGTGCTCTTATGATATAATAATGTTATAAACCCGCCGGGAGTTTACGGCGGCCGCCTGATTTTCATAAAAAAGGACAATCTGATGTATTTGAAAGCCATTGAAATTTACGGTTTTAAATCATTCGCGAATAAAGTGAAGCTGCCGCTTAAGCCCGGCATAACCTGTATCGTGGGGCCCAACGGCTGCGGTAAGTCCAACGTGGTTGACTCCCTGAAGTGGTGTATAGGCGAGATGTCCTGGAAGTCGCTTCGCATGCCGTCCATGATGGACGTCATATTTGCCGGCACCACCAAGCGCTCCCAGCTAAATATGGCCGAAGTGGCCATGACCTTCGACAATGAGTCCCGCAAGCTTCCTTTGGATTTCAGCGAAGTAACGGTGACACGCAAGATCTACCGTTCCGAAGAATCCGAATATTTTATAAACAAGGTGCAGTGCCGCCTTAAAGACATCCGCGAGATGTTTATGGACACCGGGGTCGGCACCGACGGCTACGCCATTATAGACCAGGGCGAAGTGGAGTATGTCCTGTCCGCCAGCCCCGAGGAGCGCAGAGAACTTTTTGAAGAGGCCGCCGGTGTTTCAAAATACAAGGCCAAGCGCGAAGAAGCTCTGCGGAAACTGGAAAAAGTGGACGCGGATCTGGCGCGCCTGGCCGACTCGATGACACTGATAGACGAGCAGATAAAAAAACTGGACGCCGAAGCCAAGCGCGCCCGCACCCAGCAGAAGTACAAGGAGGAGCTCACGGCGGCTGAGGTCTCCATGCTGGTTAAGGAAATTTCCGGGTTCAATTCCGAGGTGGAAGCCGAAAACGCAGCTCTTTTACCAGTGCAGAAGGATATCGAAGAAACCGCGACAGCCATAACCGCGCTCGAAGGCGAGCTCGCGGCCATGAACCTTACACTCACCCAGCGGCAGGAAGAAGAGCGGGTGTTGAATGAAGCCATCGCGTCCGTGAAATTTGAAAAAGTCCGCCTTGAAGGTACCATCGTCAGCAACGGCAGTATGGCTGAAATTGTCGCTAAACAGACAAAAACAAATGAAGAATCCGGGCAGCGCAACGAAACAGCCCTCGCGGCCGCCGCTCCCCGCATAGAAGAGACGCAGGCTGCCCTGGCAAACAGTGAAGCGGAGCTGGGTGCGCTTAAAAATGATTACGAGACCGGCCTGGCGGAGCTTGCCAAGATAGAAGAGGAAATGAACTCCGTGGACGCTTCCACAAACGCCATAGAGAAAGACATAACAGCCGCTTACCAGACCGAAGTTGAAGTCTCCAGCGATATCGCCTCCACAAGTTCCAGTATTGGCCACTACAAAGAAGATATTCTGAGTTTAAAAAAAGACCTGGAGGGCTTAAATACCCGCCGCGCCGAAATTGCGGAGAAGCTTTCCGGTATCCGCGCCCGCGCGGCCGAGAATGAAGCGGCCCTGAACGCAGAAAAGGCCCTTCTTGCTGAAGCCGAATCCGCCAAGAGCGCCGCCTCCGGCCGCCTGGACACGATAATCCTCCGACTGAACGAGTTGAACGCCGAAAAAACCGGCACCCGCTCGCGCCTGGAAGCTATCCTGGCCCAGGGAGAAAAAGATTCTTATTGGGTCGGAATCAACAATGTACTCAATTCAGGCGTCTCCGGTATCCGGGGCACGCTTCGCCATCTCCTGACCGTAAAGAAAGAAGACAAACTGGCGGTGGAAGAGGCGTTGGGCCGTTTCATGGACGCCGTCGTATGCGATAATTCCGAGCGCGCCCAGGAAGCCATAGATTATCTCAAACATCTGGGCAAGGGCCGCTGCCGCTTCCTGATTCTGGACAAGGTTAGTTCCGTCGGCGAATCCTCCGCCTGGGCGATCCCCAATGCGGTTAAGATCAGAGAGAAGATTTCAACCTCCGCCGAATATGACGCCGCGCTCAATCATCTTCTGAGCGGCATCTACTCTTCCGGCGGTTCCGTGATGGGCTCCTTCTGGGTGTCAGGCGGAGTTGAAGAGGTTACCTCAAACGAACCTTACTGGGAAGAGGAAGGCGATCTTAAGGACAAGATACGGGCTTACGAAGAAGAAGAGACCAAACTTTCCTCCGAAAAGATCGAAGTCGCGGCTAAACTGGCTGAAGTCTCAGCCAGGGCCGAGGCTCTGGGTATAAAGATTACCGATATCAATATGAATCTGCATCGCACGCAGGTGGAGGCCGAGAACGCTGAGGGCGAAGCCGGGATTAACGCGCAGAATATTGAATTGATCTGCGCTGAAACAGCCAAAGCTGAAAGCGTCCTGGCTGACGCCGAAAGCCGCCTCACGGACTTAAGCGCGCGCCTTGAGGACGCCAAACGGATATCTGAGAGCAAAAGGGCGGACATGGCCGCCCTGGCCGGTAAAAAGGATTCCCTGCACTCGGCTTACTCCAAAGCCAAGGAAGATATCGGCGGCAAGAAAGCTAATCTGGACAACCACCAGAAGAATCTGGAACTTATGAAGGAAGAGGCGGTCCGTCTGGAAAGTCATGTCGCCAGCCTGCGGGCCGAGAGGGAACACGCCGCCATCCGCGTGAAAGAACTGGCGGAACAAGCCGCCCGGCTTGTCATCGAGACCGGGGAGGCCCACAACCGGCTTATGGAAGTTATGAGCGAGCTGGCGGAAAAAGAGATCATGGAGAAGCAGCTGTCCGGCGAGACTAACGCGCTGCGCAACGACTACGGCCGCCTGAACATAAACCTCAGCGACTCCAGGGAGCTGAGCGCGGAGAGCGAAAAAAAACGCTACGGCATAGAGTTAAGGATAAACACTTTAAAGACCCGCAGCGAGGACCTGACAAAGCGGCTCAACGAGGAATGGAACCTGGTCCTGGAAGACGCCAGGGAAAAATTCGGCGCGGTAGAAGTGGACGCCGAACGGGTGAAATTCCTGCGTAAGCGCCTTGAGAATATGGGCGCGGTAAATATGACCGCCCCCGAAGAATATGACGCCCTGATCAACCGCTTCAACTTTATGAATTCGCAGGTTGAGGACCTTAACCGCGCAAAGGCGGATCTGCGCTCCGCCATCGCCAAGATTAACGAGACTACACGCGAGAACTTTAAGCTCACTTTTGACAAGGTGCAGGGGCATTTTAAACAGATCTACGGACTCCTGTTCAACGGCGGAGAGGCGAACCTGATCCTGACCCAGCCGGAGAATATCCTTGAGACCGGCGTGGAAATACTGGCGCACCCCCCGGGCAAAAAACTGGTGAGCATTTCCCAGCTTTCCGGCGGAGAGAAAGCCCTCACGGCCCTGGCGCTGCTGTTCAGTTTCTTCTGCGTCAACCCCTCACCCTTCTGCGTGATGGATGAGGCCGACGCCCCGCTGGATGAAGCCAATGTGGAGCGCTTTGTGCGCCTGCTGCGCGAATTCTCCGGCACAACGCAGTTCATCGTTATCACTCACAACAAGCGCACCATGGAAGCCGCGGACGTGCTTTATGGCGTTACCATGGAAGAGCTCGGCGTGTCCAAGCTTATCTCGGTGGACCTCAAAAAAGCTTCGGCGATGACCGAGGGCGGGGGAAAAGTGAAGGCCCAGGTCGGAGCGTAGGCAGCGCGGCAGTACGACAGCGAGACAGCTTGGCAGGTTTAGATTCTATGGGGGATGCTGGGAATACTTTTTTAACTGTCGTACTTTCTTGCTGTCGCACTGCCGCTATATCCAATTAATTTATGCTCTACGGGGTTTTTTCTGATGTCCACGCCAACTTTGAAGCCCTGAAAGCGGTGCTGGCTTTTTTTCGGAAAAATGCGGCGTCGCGCTTTATCTGCTGCGGGGACCTGGTAGGCTACGGCCCACAGCCCGGAGAATGCGTGCGCGAAGTTATGGGGCTGCCGGGTCTCGATATCGTCCTGGGGAACCACGACGCCGCGCTGACAGGAAAGATGGAATTGCGCTGGTTTAATAAAAACGCGCTGACAGCTATAGCGTACGCCAAAAAAGAGTTATCAGAGGCCGAACTGGCTTATCTGGACGCCTTGCCCGAAACCGTAAAGACCGAAGATTTTACTATGGTCCACGGCACTCCCAGAAAACCTCTTACAGAATATCTCCTGAGCGAGGACCAGTTTGTCGAAAATCTGGCCTATTGGGATAAATCACCCTGTTTTATGGGCCACAGCCATACGCCGATCTATTTCCGTCAGAGCGGCGGGCTTCCGCCGGAAACCGGTTTCCTGCGGCCCAAGGCCAAGGTTATGTTGGATGGCGCGCGCTATATGCTCAATCCAGGGTCCGTGGGGCAGCCACGCGACGGCAATCATCGCGCCTCCTGCGGGTTGTATAATTCAAAAAAAAAGACTTTTGAGATCTTTCGCGTGGATTATGATTTTTCTAAAACGCAGGAACTTATGCGGGCCTCCGGCTTTCCCGGGGTGCTTATAGAGCGCCTGGCTTTAGGGTTATGAGCCGCAAAGCGGGAAACGGGAAAGGTTAACGGTTTTCGCTTTAGGCTTTACATTTGACGGTTGTTCGACGCGATAAGGATAAATAAATTAATGGAAATGAACATGCTGATAGTGGACGACGACAGGAATTTTATCGACACTCTTTCGGACGGTCTTAAACTTAAGAACGTGGAAGCTCAAATAACCGTGGTCAACTCTGCTCGTGAGGCTATTGATGTTCTGGCGAAGACAATCCCGTCCATTATTATTCTGGATGTGCAGCTGCCGGACATGCACGGCGTGGAGTTTATGCGCACTATAAAACAAACGGAGCGGCTCAAGAAAATCCCCGTTATTTTCATCTCCGCCAAATACACCGAACCGGCTGATCGCTCTGAGGCTATGCTCGCGGGCGGGGGGTCTTTCTTCTCCAAGCCGGTAGATATAGATGAGCTCTGGGCCGAAGTAAAGTATCTGCTTGACAAGAAAAATTAAGTCTTATAACATAGGGGTTAAAGATTAGGGAGCAAGATTAAGGATTAAGTCGTAAGTAGTAAAGTCATAAAACTTAATCCTTATCACTTACTACTTGTCGCTTGGAAGGAGCCTGATATGTCCAATGAAATACAGCTGACAGACGCCAGTTTTGACCAGGAAGTTATAAAAAGTGCCATTCCGGCGCTGGTGGATTTCTGGGCGCCCTGGTGCGGCCCCTGCAAAATGATCGCGTCCACCATTGAAGAGCTGGCCAAGGAATACGAGGGCAAAGTTAAGGTTTGTAAATTGAATACTGACGAGAATCCCGATTCGTCCGCCACTTACCGTATTTCCGCCATCCCTACCATATTGTTGTTCAAGGGCGGAAAACTGGTGCAGGAACTTGTGGGTCTGCAGCCAAAAGATGAGCTCAAGCGTCATCTGGACGAACTTGTAAAATAGGGTATAGGGGTTAGGGGGGAGGGTGCAGAAATGAAGTCCTCATCCTACCCCCCCGACAGCATGCCGTACACTCTTTTTTACCCTCAACCCTAAACCCTCTCCCCTCTACCCTGGCATATGTCCAAAAAAACAATCTTTATCATAGACGCGCACGCGTTCCTGCATCGCAGTTATCACGCCTTGCCTAAATTGACAAACTCCAGAGGGGAGCCGGTCGGGGCCTTGTATGGTTTCCTGCGCCTGCTTCTTAAGATAAAAAAAGAGCACAAGCCGTACTACGCGGCCGTTTGTTTTGACGCGCCCGGGAGTACTTTCCGCGACGTCATTTACGCCGAGTATAAAGCCAACCGGAAAGAGATAGAACCCGACCTGCTGGCGCAGCTTAAAGCCGCTACGGAATTGCCGAAGGCCGTGGGCCTAAAGGCCGTGGTCCTGCCCGGTTATGAGGCTGACGATATTATCGCTACCCTGGCGCGCAGGTTCTCCGCCGCGGGTTATGAAGTAGTCATTGTGACAGGTGATAAGGATGCCGCGCAGCTGGTGGGGGACGAGATAAAGCTCTGGGATGGCAGCGCCGCCTCATTTTCCGGAGAGGCGGAAGTTCTTGCTAAGTTCGGCGTTAAACCTTCCCAGATAGCGGATTATCTGGCCCTCACCGGTGATGCTTCCGATAATGTGCCGGGTGTGGCCGGTATCGGTCCGAAGGGCGCGGCCAAATTGTTGGGGGCGTACGGCGCGCTGGAAAACATACTGACCGCAGCCTCAGACCCGCGGCAGGCGGTCAAGGATAAATTATTGGCCAAGGTGGCCGGGCATAAGGATGAGGCCGCGTTGTCCAAGCGGTTGGTTACGCTTGAAGGCAAAGCTCCCGTAGAGGGAGATATAGATGAGTTTGAGGTTAAAGCCCCTGACGCCGCCCTGGCCGGCGAGCTCGCCCGGCGCTACGAGTTCAGGGATCTGGCCGCCGTAACCCCGCAGCAGACGCTTTTTGACGCGCCGCTGACGGCCGAAATGCCGCTTTTGGAAGTTCTGGCGCGCGGAAAGAGTGATGGTTTTATCTGCCTGGCCCATTCCCTGGGCGCGGTTTGCGCCGGCTCGGATAAGGGGGCGGCTTACTTTGGGCAAGGTGAACTTAAAGGCGAAGATAAGGTCGGCCTTTCCGTCCTTGTGCAGGATAGCCGGGTTTTTAAGGTAGCGGCCGGCCTCAAGAGCGTTCTCCATCTCATTGGTTTTGAGCCGACCCGCGAAATGAATAATTTTTTCGAACTTGAGATCGCTCATTCGCTTTTGAGTGCGCGTAAGAGCGATATCTCAAAACTGGTTTTTGAGAAGACAGGCGCTCTGACGCGGGAAGAAGGCTCCAGGGAGGAGCTCCTTACCGCGGCCGGAGCGATGGCGCGCATCTACCCCGACATCAAGAAGGAGCTTGTTTTGGCCGGGATGGAAAAGGTTTACTCCGAACTTGAGCTGCCGCTGATTCCGGTTATCTACGCGATGGAGGCGGCGGGCTTCAGAGTGGATGTCGGGTTGCTCAGGGAACTCTCAGAAGAGTTTTCGGCCAAATTGACGGCTATCGAGGCCGAGGCCGAGCGGCTGACCGGACACAAAGTGAACCTTAATTCTCCAAAGCAGCTGGGCTGGCTTTTGTACGAGAAGCTGAATATCCAGCTGGATGACGCGCAGAAAAAGATGTTCAAGACCAAGGATGGATACTCGACCGCGGAGGAAGTTCTCACCTTTCTCAAACCGGCCCATCCCGTTATAGAAAAGCTTCTGGAATTCCGGGAGATTTCAAAGCTTAAATCCTCCTTCGTCGACAACCTCCTGGCCGCTGCCGACGGGAATGGGCGGGTGCACAGCACCTTCGAGCAGGCGGGCACGGCCACCGGCAGATTTTCAAGTTCCAAACCCAATCTGCAGAATATCCCTGTACGTTCCGCTTACGGGCAGCTGGTGCGCCGCGCCTTCCGCGCCCGGAACGGAAGCTCGCTTATGAGCGCCGACTATTCGCAGATAGATCTGCGGGTGCTCGCCCATGTTTCCGGAGATAAAAATCTGCTGACTGCTTTCCGCGCCAACGAGGATATTCATTTGCGCACGGCCTGCGAGGTTTTTCACGCCGCCCCGGAGCTGGTTACAAAGGAAATGCGGCGTTCCGCCAAGGCCATAAATTTCGGCATCGTCTACGGCCAGACCGCCCAGGGGCTGGCCCGGGAATTGGGCATACCCCGGGCGGAGGCTGCAAAATATATAAAGCATTATTTTGAGGTTTATTCCGGAGTTAAGTCCTGGATAGACGGCACAATAGCCGCCGCAAAGATTAACGGCTGCGTTACCACTTTCACAGGCCGGCGGCGGGCCGTGCCGGACATCAACGGGACCAACGGCAATATGCGCGCTTTTGCCGAGCGCGTGGCGATGAATACTCCTATACAAGGCGGTTCCGCCGATATAATAAAGAAAGCCATGATCGACATCCACGCGAAGATAAAGGGCTCCGATAAGATAATCCTGGTGCTGCAGGTGCATGACGAGCTGGTCTTCGAGGTTAAAGCTGGTTTTGAAGCAGAGGCCGCGCTAATTATAAAGGACGGCATGGAGAACGCATTCAAACTTGAAGTGCCGCTCCGCGCCGATATCAAAGCCGGCCCCAACTGGCAGGATATGGTGCCTGTTCTTTGAACAGTTTCAGTGACTAGTGGTTAGCGGGCCGGCCGCAGCTTAGATTCGATTTTGTATCACAGTTATAAAGTTTAAATCAAACTAGTGAGGTTTTTATGACAGAGCCACAGTCCACTACTATCTCCCGCTACCTGCTTTACCGGCTGAAGGAAGCCGGCATCAATCATCTTTTCGGCGTGCCGGGCGACTATGTTCTCGATTTTCTGGACGAGGTTATAGCCAGCCCGGTCCAGTGGGTGGGCACCTGCAACGAACTCAACGCCGGCTATGCCGCTGACGGGTACGCCAGGATGAAAGGCGCTGGCGCGGCCGTGGTTACCTACGGGGTCGGCGGCCTGAGCATTCTGAACGCCGTGGCCGGAGCGTATGCCGAGCGGGTGCCCCTTATTATTATCAGCGGCGCCCCGGCGAGCCGGCGCCGCGAGGCGGGCGCCCTCGTCCATCACCTTATAACCGACTACTATCTTCAGCTGGAGGTCTTCAAGAAGGTCACCACCGACGCGGCTATTCTCCTCCGGCCGGAAACTGCCCCGGACGAGATAGACCGGATAATCCGCAACTGCATCGTCCGCAAGCTGCCTGTCTACATCGAATTACCCGCTGACCTCGCCCGCGCCGCCTGTCGCGCCCCCGGCCCGCTCTCGCTTGCTCCTGTGGAGCGCTCCGACGAGGATAGCCTTAAGGATTGTGTCGCGGAAGCCGCCGAACTGATCAATCAGGCCTCCTCACCCTTAGTGCTGGCGGGCGTAGAACTCTCGCGTTTCGGCCTGGGGCCCGACGCTCTCCGGCTGGTGGAAGGGGTAGAGCTGCCCTTCGCCACCATGCTCAGCAGCAAGAGCGTTCTTCCCGAACTGCATCCCCAGTTCGTTGGCCTCTACCAGGGAGCGTGGAGCCGGGAAAGCGTCCGTCGGCAGGTGGAATCCTCCGACTGTCTGCTGTCTCTGGGCGTGTGGATGACCGACCTCGACACGGGCTTGTTCAGCTTAAAGATAGACAGCCGCCGGATGATCGCCGCCGCCAACGACCGCGTCCGCCTCAGGAATCACTACTACGATAATGTCCGTCTCGGCGATTTCGTCCGGGCCTTGATCCCGGCCATACGGCCGCGGTCCTACCTGGCTTCACACCCAGCCGCGACTAATCTTGTCCGTAAGCCCTTCACGGCTGAGCCGGACCGGCCCCTCACCGCCCCACGGGCCTACGAGCGCCTGAACTGCTTTCTCGACGACCGCATGGTCCTGCTGGCCGAACCGGGCGACGCTTTTTGCGCGGCGCCGGAGTTCCAGATAGAGGAGGCGCGCAACTTTATAGTGCAGTGCTATTACTGTTCTATCGGTTATTGCACCCCAGCCGCGCTAGGGGTGGGCCTTGCGGAGCCAGGGAAGAGGCCCGTGGTGCTGACCGGCGACGGCGCTTTCCAGATGACGGCCCAGGAACTTTCCACACTGATCCGGCTGAAATGCCCCGCCATAGTTTTGGTGGTCAATAATGACGGATACCTCATTGAGCGCGTTCTTCATGAGGACGGGCCTTACAACGATATCCAGCGGTGGGACTACGCAAAGCTTCCGTCGGCCTTTGCCGGCGACGGGCAGGCTATCGGTATCCGGGTCACCACGGAAGGCGAGCTGGAGCGCGCCCTTGCCGTGGCTTCAAAGGAAACCGACAAGCTGGTCCTAATCGACCTCTGTCTGACCGGCCGCGACTGCTCCCAGGGGCTGGCGCGCCTGGGCGAATCCTTCCGCTCCGCGCAGCGCAAATAGCCGCGCCGACATCAAAGCCTGCCCCAACTGGCAGGATATGCAGCTTGTTCTTTAGGCAGAAGGGTTCGCAGGGCCTGTCGGGGGCCTGGAACGCGAAAACGGCGTCGGCCACACCGTGTCCGCGCCTCCGGATCGGGCCCAGTGTCGCAAGGCTCCACCCAGTCGCCGCTTACGCAAGGCTCGGCCTCCGGTACGGTTTCGCTTATCCGGATCCCCCGCCACCCGCTCCAATTTATATGTGAAGTTAACACATCGGATGTAAAGGTATGAACTTTTCCCTGCGACCACCATCATTGAACGACTTGCCGCCGGCTACCCGGGGGCTGGTGATGGTTTCTTTCTGCGGGTGGATACTGGAGATGGCGTTCAGGGGGCCGCTGAACTATTATTTCGGTCTGGTGCCGCTCAAGGTGGCCGGCTCCGGCTGGCTCTGGCAGCCGATTACCTATATCTTTATTCATGGCGGGTTCTGGCATTTTCTCTTCAACGCTTTCATGCTCTGGATGATGGGGTCAATTATTGAGCCGGTCATGGGTTCCAGAAAATTCTTTGTCTATTTCCTTTTCTGCGGCGCGGCGGCGGGATTAATCACCGTGGTGGTCAGTCCCGGCTCCGCGGTAGCCGTCATCGGCGCTTCCGGCGCTATTTACGGCCTGCTATATGCCTTTGCCGCGCTTTATCCCGACCAGACGGTGTATATGTATTTTCTTTTTCCTATGAGCGCGCGCCAGTTGGTTATGTTTCTGGCGGGGCTTTCCCTGGTGCTCAGTTTTACCACACCCAATTCAAGTGTGGCCAACTTTACGCATTTGAGCGGGCTTGCGGCTGGCTGGCTGTATTTTCAAACCATAAGGTGGGTTGAAAGCAGTGCGGCAGCGCGGCAGCGGGACAGTGCGGCAGGTGGGGAGGGCGATAGCGCGGCAGGAACAGTGCAAAGATTTTGGGGCAGGGTTTTTGGCGGCTCGTCGCGGGAGGCTGGTGAATGTGAACTGGAAACTTCCAGGAAAGTGGACGCCATTCTTGAAAAAATCTCAAGGAAAGGCGAAGCCGCCCTGACAGCCGGCGAACGGCGCGCGTTGGACGAATATGCCAGGAATAAAGGGGGGAGGGCGTAGGCAGCGCGGCAGAGCGGCAGCAAGACAGCGCGGCAGGGGGGGGTGGCGGAGACTGCCAAAAAATCGGAGGTTAAAACTGAATGAATAAAGAAATGAAACAACTTTGCCGCAGGTTCAAAACCATTAAAGGTAAGACCATTGTCGGGCTTACCGGGGCCGCCGCTTCGGGCAAGAGCTCCGCCCTTGAGTGCTTCAAAAAACTGGGTGCTTTTTGCGTTTCCACGGACGGCCTCGCAAAAGAAGTGTTGACATCCAGGGCCTGTTATAATAAAATTTCAAGGAAGTTTGGTTCCGGGGTATTCCTAAAAGACGGTTCGATAGACAGAAAGAAGCTCGCCAAAGAAATTTTTTCTGACAAATCCAAACGAAAACGGCTAGAAAGCATACTTCATCCCGAAATTCTTAAACACGCTCTCGCTTTAATCAAAACATCCAATGATAATGTAATCATCTTAGAAGCCCCGCTGCTGTTCGAAGCCGGCCTTGAACAGTGTTTCGCTTTAACAATATGCGTGGATGCCCCCTACAGATTGCGCCTCAAACGCGCGGCGGAAAGGGGGTGGACTTCCGGGGAATTCAGGCGCAGGAGCGCGGCGCAGTTTACGGCCGGGGAAAAGGCGGCCAGGGCGGATATCGTGATAGGGAACGCCGGAACAGTAAGCGCCCTCAGGGCTAAGATCGTATGGGTTTTTGATTTTTTAAACAAATTGGAGAAAAAATGACGGATAACGGCGGAGACAGAAATCCCAGGACAGCTTTCGCTCAGGAAGTAAAAGGCGGGCCGCGGAACAACCATGTTGTGCCCGCGGATACAAGGAGAAATAACACGATGGAAAACAATAACACTCACGCGCAGGGTTCGGGCAGCGGAGCCGGGTCCCAGAATAATATGCCTAAGATGGACACGGCGGTCCTCTCAAAGATGACAGTGTCCGAACTGCTTAAGATCGCAGACCAGTTCAAGCTTGAGGGCGTATCCGGCATGCGTAAACAGGAACTCATCGGCAAACTCATGGAAGCCCAGGCCAAACAGAACGGCATCGTAAAGGGCACCGGCGTGCTTGAGATCCTCCCGGACGGCTTCGGCTTTCTGCGTTCGCAGGAATATGATTACCTCTCAAGCCACGAGGATATTTACGTTTCTCCTTCCCAGATAAAGAAACTCGGGCTCCGTAAAGGTGACGAGGTCACTGGCCTTATCCGGCCGCCTAAGGAAGGCGAGAGATTTTTCGCGCTTCTGCAGGTTAAAACCGTCAACGGGATGGAAATTGAAAAGATAATCAACCGCGATCTCTTTGATAATCTGACGCCGCTGCACCCCAATCAGCGCTTTATACTGGAAACCACAAAGAACGACATGACCGCGCGCGTGATAGACCTTATCGCGCCCATCGGTAAAGGCCAGCGCGCCCTTATCGTGGCCGCGCCCAAAACCGGTAAAACCATGATCCTCCAGCGCATCGCCAACTCGCTTACCACCAATCACCCTGACATAGAACTTATCGTGCTGCTCATCGACGAGCGCCCAGAAGAGGTCACCGATATGAAGCGCTCCGTGAAAGGCGAGGTTATAGCCTCCACCTTCGACGAACCGGCCGACCGGCACGTGCAGGTGGCCGAAATTGTGCTTGAAAAAGCCAAACGCATGACCGAACTTAAAAAAGACGTCGTCATCCTGCTGGACTCCGTTACGAGGCTCGCCCGCGCGTACAACACCATCTCGCCCTCAAGCGGCAGGGTTCTGTCCGGCGGTCTTGAATCCACTTCCCTCCAGCGACCCAAGCGTTTCTTCGGCGCCGCCCGCAACATAGAGGAAGGCGGATCGCTGACCATCATCGCCACGGCGCTGGTGGAAACCGGCAGCCGCATGGATGATGTTATATTCGAAGAGTTTAAGGGCACCGGAAATTCGGAGATCTATCTGGACAGGAAGCTTTCAGACCGCAGGATGTTTCCTGCCATAGACATAAACAGGACCTCCACCAGAAAAGAAGAACTTCTAATGAGCGAAGACGAGCTCAATAAGGTGTGGATTCTCCGGAAAGTCCTGGCGCCACTATCGCCCGTTGACGCTATGGATCTGCTACATTCAAAACTCTCGGCCACCAAGTCTAACAAGGACTTCCTGAAGTCCATGGAAATGGCGGGAATGTAAAAATAGGGTTGAGGGTTTTAGGGGAGAGGGTTGAGTTATAGGGAACTCCTTACCCTAAACCCTGACCCCTTAATCCTCTACACTGTTGCGGTGGAGATTGTTTGCGAACAGCAACAAAAAGTTATTTTATAGTGGTGGTCTGCGTGGCCGCTCTGGCTATGTTTTCTACCGCATCCATTCCGGCGGGCGGGAGCTTGGATTACGCCAGATTTTCCGTGCTTACTCCTTCCGGCCCGGCGGAACCGCCGGCTGAAGCTTTCCGCAGGATACCGCGCCTTATACACGCCCGGCACAAAGTGCTTAAGGGAGAGGATATCAGGACTATTGCGGCCAATTACGGCACTGACGTCCGGTCACTCCAAAGCACGAATAATAACGAATTCATCTTCCTTTCCAAAGGTGGGCATATCCGGGTGCATAACGGCCGGGGATACCTTCACGAGGTGATCGTTGACGGCGAGACACTTGAAGGAATAGCTCGCCGCTTTAAGCCGAATGAGACTAATCTGAAAGACTTTAAGGCCGCGATTGTCAAAGACAATCAACTGTCGGCGATGGCGATGTTAGCCCCGTATAAATTCAAGAAAGGGGACCGCCTGCAGCTGCCCGCAGTCTACCTGAATTTGGACACCTACCGGATGCCGCTCCCGTATTTTTCCAGGGTCAGTTCCAGCTTTGGCATGCGCTATCACCCGGTTCTGAAGCGTAAAGTTTTCCATAAGGGCTGCGACATCCCGATGCCCGTAGGTACGCCTGTATTTGCCTCCAGGTCAGGAACGATTATATTTGCCGGCTGGAAGGAGGGCTACGGCAATATTGTAGAGGTGCGCCACAAGGACGGTTCGCTTACGCGCTACGGACACCTTTCTAAAGTATCAGTGGGCGTCGGCGAGACGGTTCAGAAATCCAAAAACATGCTGGGGCGCGTCGGCGCCACCGGCATGTCTACGGGCCCTCACCTGCATTTCGAAATAATTACGCCTTTAGGCAAATCCGTGAATCCCCTGGCCAGGATCGGTAAGCGATAACCGGATGCAAAGCTGTTTAGAGGCAAAGCCGTCCAGATGTAAAGCGATTTAGCAAAATTGCCAACCTGTTTTGCTCTGCTTTTTATGGTATAATTTGAATACTATATTAACTATTTAAGGACAAGATTATTATGAAAACCGATATCCACCCCAAATATGTAGTCTCAGAGGTTTCCTGCGTGTGCGGCAACGCTTTTGTCACCCGCTCTACCAGAGCCTCTATCAAAGTTGAGGTCTGTTCCGCCTGCCATCCTTTTTATACCGGTAAGCAGAAAATGCTGGACACTGCCGGTCGCGTTGAGAAGTTCAACAAAAAGTTCTCCGCCAGCGGCGGCAAGACCGTGGTGCGCAAGCCCAAGAAGGCCGTAAAGACCTCTGTGGCGCCCAAGCATTCAAAAAAAGTGCTTTCCTCCGCGCCCAAGGCCAAAACCGCCAAGGCCGTAAAAGCCGAAGCCAAAGCCGCGAAGAAGCCGGAAAGCAAGGCCGCCTGACGCGAATCTAGCAGTTTTCTGAGGCAGGCAAATCATGACATACATGTTTGCCTGCTTTTTTTTAGCCCGAATCTTTCAGTTCAACATGATTTACATTTAGTATATCAGGGAACAAAAACATTGAATGATTCCCCGCTACGCGGGTTGCTGAACCAGCGCTATGCGCGCCTGGTCAGCAAGGGTGTATGCCCCGCGGAACGCGCCATTGCTATGCAAGGGGAAAGTTTCAATTGAAACTTTCGGGTTAGCCCCGATACTGCCGGCCTGATGGTTGCCTGAACGGGACACATGCTTGAAAAAGAACTGGAACAAATAATCTCCGAACTTGCCGAAACCGAATCGCGCCTCTCTTCCGGCGGACTCAAGTCCGGAGAGATAGAGGCCCTTTCCAAAAAACACGCCCGCCTTAAAACAATCATCGACACCAAGCGCGAGCTGGACACCGCGCGCGCCGAGCTCGCCCAGACCCAAGGCATGCTGACCGATACCGATCCCGCCATGGCGGAGCTGGCGGCGGGCGAACTGGGACCGATAAAGGCTAAAACCGAAGCTCTTGAGAAAAAAATGGAGCTCCTGATTCTGCCCCCGGACCCGCAGGATTCAAAGAATATTTTTATGGAGATACGCGCGGGCGTTGGCGGGGATGAATCCGCGCTTTTTGCCGCCGATCTCCTGCGGATCTACACCAGGTTCGCCGCCGCTATGGGCTGGAAAGCCGAGCTGCGCGACCTGAACTCCACGGGGCTTAAAGGCATAAAGAACGCGGTCCTGTTTATAGAGGGGACCAACGCTTTCGCCTGGCTGAAATACGAGGGGGGCGTGCACCGCGTACAGCGGGTGCCGCTTACGGAGGCTTCCGGGCGCGTCCACACCTCCACCGTCACGGTGGCTATAATGCCGGAGCCGGAGGAAGTGGAGATAAAGATAGAAGCCAAGGACCTGAAGGTCGACACCTTCCGGGCTGGCGGCGCGGGCGGACAGAACGTAAATAAGGTTGAGACCGCTGTGCGCATCACTCATATCCCAACCGGAACAATCACCCAATGCCAGCAGGAGCGCTCACAGGGCCAGAACAAGCAGAAGGCGCTGCAACTTCTGGCGGCCAAGCTGATCCTGGTGGCTGAGGAAACTCAGGCCGCCTCCCTGGCAGGCGAACGGAAGAAGCAGGTGGGCACAGGCGGCCGCACAGAAAAAATACGGACCTATAACTTTCCGCAAAATCGCGTGACTGACCACCGCATTCAGATGTCATGGTATAACATGGATGAGATTGTTGAGGGCGGCATAAAGAATATGCTCGAAGATGTCAAATTAAATATCGGAAAAAAGAAGGAAAATGCCGACAACGAAAGCTTTGCTGATTAAGGGAACAGAGCGCCTTGAAGCCGCGGGTATCTCCGAAGCCGCGCTCAACTGCGCCTGGTTGCTGGCGCATTTGCTGAAGACAGACAGGCTCTCCATGCTGGCCGAAGGCGGAGCTCCGGTGCCGGCCGATATCGTCGCGGATTTTGAAAAATTTTTGGCGCGCAAGGCGGAGGGCGAGCCGCTGGCCTATATTCTCGGCTCCCAGCCTTTCTGCGGCCTGTCTCTTAAAGTTGATCACCGGGTTCTGGTTCCCAGGCCTGAGACGGAGGAGCTGGTGGGGCTGGCCGTGGACTTTATACTTAAGTCGCGCAGGGGAGGCGCGCCAGCTATACTTGACTTCGGCGCCGGTTCAGGCGCCATAGCGCTGGCCCTGGCGCGCAGATTCCCGGCGGCAGCGGTGACCGCGGCGGAAAAATCCCGGGGAGCCCTGGCCTGCGCCGAAGAGAACGCGCGCGCGCTGGACCTGGCGGGCCGGATGAAATTTGTAAAAATTTCTTCGGTCAGCGATTCCGGCGGACCGTTCGATCTTATAGTTTCCAACCCGCCATATATCCCTACCGGGGTAATAGCCGGGCTGGATAAAGAAGTTTTATCCGAACCACGGCTAGCGCTGGACGGCGGAGGCGACGGGCTGGTTATAGCCAGAGAAATAATCGCGGCCGCGCCAGCTGCGCTCAAAAAAGGCGGAGCTCTACTGCTGGAACTTGGCGATACGCAGGGCCCGCTGGCGCTAAAGCTGCTGGATGAGAAAGTATGGAAGGAGCGGCAGGTCATAAAAGATTTAAACGGGAAGCAGCGGTTTGTAAAAGCGATAAAAAGATAATAGCGCTGTGCGCTATTATCGCCATTTGCCATTTGCCGTACGCCGTATGTTTTAAAGGAGTCACTCGATTTTCTGCGAATGGCAAACGGCCAAAGGCAACAAATAAGGAGCAAGTTTTATGGACAATTTTATTATACACGGCGGCAGGGCTGTGAATGGTGAGGTTAAGATAAGCGGCTCAAAAAACGCGGCTCTGCCGATACTCGCGGCCACCATGCTTACAAGGGAAAAATGCGAGATAAAGAACGTTCCAGACCTTATGGATATCAAGTCCACTTTCGAGCTCCTGAACTATATGGGCAAGAGGTGTTTTTTCGGTTTTAACACCTTTACCGTGCATGAAACTTCCGGTCTAAAACATCACGCCCCCTACGACCTTGTCCGCAAGATGCGCGCCTCCATGCTGGTGGCCGGGCCGTTGCTCGCCCGCTTTAAAAAGGTGCGGTTCTCACTCCCGGGCGGCTGCTCGATAGGCGTGCGCCCGATAGATATCCATCTGGAAGCCTTTAAAAAAATGGGCGCCGTAGTTTCCTATGAGGGGGGCGATGTTATACTAACCGCCGCCCGACTCAGGCCCGCGCGCCTGAAATTTAGGTTCCCGAGCGTTGGCGCTACAGAAAACCTTATGATGTGCGCCTCCCTGCTCAAAGGAACCACCGTGCTTGAAAACTGCGCCCGCGAGCCTGAGATAGAAGATCTGGCCAGGGCTCTCGTTAAAATGGGCGCCGCAGTGGATGGAGCTGGCACCTCCATCATCAGAATTTCCGGCGTAGATGAACTTAAAGGACTTAAGCACGAGGTTATGCCGGACAGAATAGAGACAGGCACATTCATGCTGGCAGCCGCCGCGGCCGGGGGCACGCTGAAACTTCTGAACACTGACATCGCGCTCATGGAGCCGGTCGCGCGCGCCCTCAAAAAAGCCGGAGTAAGGATAACTTCTGAAAAGGGCAGCATAATGATCAGTTCTTCCGGCGGCCGCCCGAAGCCTGTGAATATTGCAACTAAACCCCACCCCGGTTTTCCTACCGATCTACAGGCCCCCTGGATGGCTTTTATGGCCCGCGCCAAAGGCTCCTGCGAGGTGCACGAAGCCATATTTGAGAATAGATTTATGCACGCGGCCGAACTTATGCGCATGGGCGCCGATATAACTATCACGGACCGCAAGGCCGTTATACGGGGCGTGGAACGCCTGCTGGGAGCTCCGGTAATGGCGTCAGACATCCGGGCCGGCGCCGCATTAATAGTGGCCGCTGTTGCCGCCAAAGGGAAGTCGATCATAAGGCGCATTTACCACATAGACCGCGGCTATGAAAAGATAGAAAATAAACTTCGACTGTCAGGGGTCAGAATAGAAAGGGTGAAAGCATGATTTTTTGCTATGGCAAAAAAATGCCATAGGCCGTACGCCGTATGCCATAAGCTTTTAAGGAGTTTCTTAACATTTCTGCGTATGGCCTAAAGCATATGGCCTATGGCGATATGTGTTTTTTAAAAACTATGACTTTTGAACAAGCTTCAAAAATATTGATGGAGAGGCAGGGCTTTGTTAAAAAGGACGGCCTGGACCGGGTATACGCGGCCCTTAATAATTTAGGGAATCCTCATGAGAAGATTCGGACCGTGCATGTTACCGGAACTAATGGCAAAGGTTCGGTCTGCGCGCTGTTTGATTCTGTGTTCAGGGCGGCGGGATACAAGACCGGCCTGTTTATCAGCCCACATCTTCTGGCTCTGACCGAGCGGATAAAGATAAACGGAGTGGAGATAGCAGAACAGAAATTCGCAGACTTGCTGGATGAGGTTTTTAAAGCCGGTCCTGACCTGAATTTTTTTGAAATTCTGACTTGCATGGCTTTTCTCTATTTTGAGCGCGAGAAGACGGACATCGCCGTCATAGAGGTAGGTATAGGCGGACGATTTGACACGACAAATGTTTTGCCGCGGCCGGAGCTGTCGGTTATATCTTCGGTGGATTACGATCATAAAAAATATCTAGGGGACACCCTGGTGGAGATAGCCGGCCAGAAAGCGGGCATCATCAAAAGGGGCGGCGTGTGCCTGGCCCCTCTCCTGCCTGAAGCTGCACGCGGACCGGTGCTACTTGAGGCCCAGGAGAAGAGCGCACGGGCGCATTTTCTGGCTCCGGTCTTTGAAATCGCCGGCTACGATTGGACGCTCGGACGAATGCGCCTAAAGCATAAAAAGACCGGCGACGAACTGGCGCTGGGTCTCATGGGTGACGTCCAGGTTTCTAACGCCACGCTGGTTTACGAGGGAATATCTATTTTAAACGGAGCCGGGTTTAAGATAAGCAGGGGAGATATCGCCCAGGGCTTCGCGCGCGTGGACTGGCCGGGCCGTTTTCAGGTGTTGAGCCGCGGGGAATGCGTATATATCCTGGACGGTGCGCATAATCCGGAAGCGGTAAGAGCTTTCGCCGCGACTTTCAGCCGGTCCCCTTTCAAAGACCGGGACGCCGTTTTTGTGGTGGGTCTTCTAAACGATAAAGACCACCTCTCAATACTTACTACTCTAGCCCCTTACGCCGCGAAGGCTATTTTTACCAAGCCGCCTTCCGAAAGGGCCATCGATCCCTGCGTTTTGGCGGATGAGTTTTCCAGGCTGCGGCCGGAAGCCGAAATAGAAGTGCAGGAAGACATAGAGGCCGCCCTGTCCGCCGGGGCCAGGACGGGCACAACGGTGGTTCTCGGTTCGTTTTATCTGATAGGATCCGCTCTTTCTATTTTGAAGCCGATTTTTTGTGAACCGGTAATTGGCCGGTAGCGATAAAAACTCAGGATTAAGTGGTAAGTGGTAAGACGAAAAATTATACCAAGTTACTTATTACAACTTAATCCTTTACTGTAGGTTACGGGAGAATTATGAAAGGTATCGGTATAGACATAGGTGGCACCAACACCAAACTTATAGTCATGGATGACAAAAACACCCTCTTAC
>JBAXKK010000017.1:0-37579 GCA_037137395.1 Elusimicrobiota bacterium | reverse complement strand
CCGTGTTGCCTGTGCCGCCGGTAATCGCATTAGTCGTTGCCGCTGTGATGACATTATTGGCCGCAACTGAATTGATCGTATTGCTGCCGGTGGTCGCCGTGACCGTGTTGCCTGTGCCGCCGGTAATCGCATTAGTCGTTGCCGCTGTGATGACATTGTTGGCCGCAACTGAATTGATCGTATTGCTGCCGGTTGTCGCCGTAACGGTATTGCCGGTGCCGCCGGTCAGCTGGTTCTGCAGTGTGGCGTTTATAACATTGGTGGTGCCGGCTGTAAGAGTATTGGTTAAGGTGGCTGACAGGGTATTTGTACCGTCTGGCCCATTCGCGTATATTGTATTGGCCAAGGTGGCAGTCATATAGTTTACGGCGCCGGTGACGGTATTGACCGAAGTGTCTGCATTACCAATGGTGTTGATGGAATTGGCCGAAGCAACGCCCACATTGTTGATCTTCGCCTCAATATTATTCGTGCCGCTAGTAGCATTGGCGGTCAGGTAGTTTATTCCGTTCGTGCCGGTAGCGGATATAGTGTTGGATTGGTCATTCGCGTTAGCGGTCAGGCTATTGCTGCCGGCGGTCGCCGTTATCGCGTTATTGCCGGTGGTCGCCGTGACGGTATTGCCTGTGCCGCCGGTCAGCTGGTTCTGCAGGGTGGCGTTTATAACGTTAGTGGTTCCGGCTGTAAGAGTATTAGCTGAGGTGGCAGTCATGGCATTGGTGAGGCCGGTCATGGTGTTGGCGGAGGTGCCGACATTGCCGACAGTGTTAATGGAGTTGGCCGTGGCAACGCCCATATTATTATTCTTCGCCTCAATATTATTCGTGCCGGTAGTGGCATTGGCGGTCAGGTAGTTTATTCCGTTCGTGCCGGTGGCAGTTACATAGTTCTTTCCGGTTGCGCCGTCGGCTGACAGTGTGTTTACGCCGTTTGAGCCGTCGGCGGATATGGTGTTGGATTGGTCATTAGCGTTAGCGGTCAGGCTATTGCTGCCGGTGGTCGCCGTTATCGCGTTATTACCGGTTGTCGCCGTAACGACATTACCCGTGCCGCCGGTCAGCTGGTTCTGCAGCGTGGCGTTTATAACGTTAGTGGTGCCGGCTGTAAGAGTATTGCTCGTCGCGGCCCCGATAGCGTTGGTGCCGCCGGCCGCCGTTGCCAGCATCTGGTTGGACACGTTGCTGGTTCCGCCGATGGTCACAGATGTCACGGTGCCGTTATTGGTAGCTTTTATCACCTGCACCTCGCCTGTTCCGGCCGTACCTACCGACAGCGTCGCGGTGGAGTCCTGAAGCGTCAGGCTGGAAGAATGTGTCCCGCCGGTAAGCGTGGTTTGCGCGTTCGTTATATTTAAGCCGTGTCCGGACAGGGAATTAAAAGCGTCAGGCACGCTATTAAGCAGGGAAACAGTGCCGTTGTTAACTATCGTGAGCCCTTGCCCGGAGGCGGTAAGCGCCGTGAGCTGTGTATTGGTGGTGGTCACCGCGGATCCGCCGGTCACGCTCAGCTGGGCCGAGTTGTTGGACAGATTCACTTTGGCATTGCTGCCGGTCATGGCGTTAGATATCGTCGCGGTATTGGTGTTAGTCGCGCCGGTGAGCGTCAGCCCCGCCAGTGCAGTTGTAACGCTGCCGCCGCCTGTTGTCGCGATAGTGTTGGAGGTGGTGCTGGTCATCGCATTAGTGGCGCCAGTTATGGTGTTGGCCGAAGTGCCGACATTACCAACAATGTTAACAGAATTGGCGGTTCCGACGCCTATGGTGTTATTCTTTGCCTCAAGACTATTTGTGCCACTGGTGGCATTGGCTGTCAGGTAGTTTGCCCCGTTAGTGCCGGTTGCGTACATGGTGTTGGACTGGTTGTTCGCGTTGGCAGTGATGGTATTGCTGCCCGCGGTCGCGGTAACAGCGTTATTGCCGGTAGTGGCCGTGACCGTGTTGCCTGTGCCGCCGACCAGTTGATTCTGCTGCGTGGCGGTCAGCTCATTGTTCACAGTAGCGTTAAGGATGTTGTCCGTGGTAGCTGTAAGGGTATTGTTGGCGCCGGTGACGGTATTAGCTGAAGAGCCGGCGTTGCCGATTGTGTTGACGGAGCTTGAGCCGCTGCCGAAGGTGTTGGTGGTGCTTGCGTTTGTTGCAAGCGTGGTGTTCCCGGTGGAACTCATTGTTCCGGTTAAGCTGGTGTTGCCGGATATTGCCACACCGCTGTTATTCAACGTAGCGCTGCTGGAGCCGCCGGTCAGGGTCGCCGTGGTGGTGCCGGTCATAGAGCTTGTGGCTCCGGTGACGGCAACGCCTGTGCCGAGAACAGAAATGTTTCCGCCCGACCCGTCCCCTTTAGATTTGATGAGTACGCCCTCGGAAGATGTAGTGCTATCCGAATCACCGGTGAGGGTAAGAGTGCCTGCAGTGGTAACATTGGCGCCGACATTTAATTGGATATAAGAAACATTGGTTATAGCGTCCCCGCCATTGTCAATGCCGTTTAAGTTGGAAGCGCCGGTGACGCCAAGAGTGCCGCCCACGGAAACATCGTGGTTCGTGGTGATGTCATACACACCGGTAATACTATTGTTGCCAAGTGTCAGGTTGCCGCCGGAAACATCAATGCCGCCTTTGGCATCAAGGTTGCCGTTTATGGTGGTCTGATCGCCGCTATCCCCCAAGGTAGTCGCGCCGGTGACGCCTAATGTGCCGGACACATGCGTGGCGTCACTCCCTAAATAGGTGTTTTCCGCGTCAGCATCAATAACAGTTACCGTCCCCCTGCCAGGACCAGCCATATCATTCACAATAAATGCACCCGTGCCGCCGTTATCATTATCCACCTGAATCGTAACATAGTCACCGCTGGTTATCGCATTCTCATTCATATCAAGCTGAGTATAGGCGTCGATGCCGCCATCCAATATCGCCATCCTGGTAACACCGCCGCCGGTCCGAAGCCAGATCCCTTCGCCGGCCACCTCGGCGTCTTGGTTTGCAGTAATGATAATGTCATCGTTACTGCCAATCACATAATCAGTAGCGTGAGCGGATTTGGGGGAAATTGCTGCCCCTATGAACAGTACAGCCGGTGCCAACAATGCCGTGATTAAAAATTTTGCAATTCTGGAATTCATCTTTCTCATATTTTCTCCTGATTGTCTTTAACTGCTTTGATGTTGCCATTCCCACTATCTTTTGTCGTCAATCCATTCAATATTGCTTAATCCTTACCACTTTAAATCCCCGAAGTTCACGGAAGTCGGAGGTCTCATCGAGACACGTTTCATCGTTCTAGTGAACCCTTGATGTCTCCCCGGCGAAAGCCGGGGTCCAGATATTCTTGATGCTGGGCACCGGCTTTAGCCGGTGAGACGGAGCCGGAAGGACGGCTTGGCCCCACGTAAGCTTTTTGCTTAATCCTTACCACTTAATCCTTTTTTACTGCACCACTTCTTTTTTGATTACCACGCAGCCGGTACCGGCCGGCATTAAAAAAACCCTGATAGCTACGCCGTCGAGCATTACAATATCCTTCTTCAGGATCCCGGCGCGCTTTAAATCCTTAAAAACATTCTTCTCCACAAAATCACAGGCTTGCGCCACATATTCAACCGCGTCATAGACCGCGCCGGATTGGCCATTAGCCAGCGGGGCAAAACTGGCGCTGGCGTAAACAGGCGTACCGGCCTGACTGGCAACCTCAAGCGAGGCCGAAAAGATACTTTGATCAGGTTGGGCTTTGGGCATGAACAGGTACGCCCCGCTCTGGCTGCCCGCTGTAAGGTAGGTCATAACCTGGTTAATGCGGCTGGTGCAGGCAAGCACCCCCGCCTTAACCGCTGCCAGCGTTATCGGGTTAACAGTTGAGGTTGGCGCTTGCGCGGGCTGCGCCGGTTTAGGCGCGGGCGCAACGGCGCGAGTCTGCGTCGCGGTAGATTTTTCAACCTTAAGGCTTTCAACAGCCGCCGCTAATGTCACCAATGAGAAAGCACAAAAACAAATCAGCAATAATCCGCTAAAAAAACCGGCCGCCCCACCCTTAAATTTTAAATCGCGCATTATTAATCCCTCACATCTATTTCCCAAGGTATACCCCTCTCCCAGCCTAACAACCCATTCCGCAAGCATATCATTTTAGCAAGAATTAAAGTGACACACAACTTAATTCAGTAAGTATTCAGTAAGTAATTAAATAGTTTAGGGGGGCGCTGATGACTAAATGACTATCTTTACGATTAACGCTGTACTATTAACGATTGACGATTTACGATCGCCATAGGCTTTAAGCTTTATGCCATAGGCAGAGTAGAAATCGCTTACTATTTACGCTTCCCGCTTTACGCTTCCCGCTTTACGCCTCTTATACTCATACAGGCTCAACAGTTGCGCCACGTATTCCATTTGCACCTTTAAATTCAGCTTGGTTTTACCCGCCTTCCTATCGCTGAAAACATAAGGAAACTCTACAGCTTTATTAAAGTCGCATTTAACCAGCATCTCCAGCAGGATCTTGTATCCTCTGGGGGTCAGGGCCGCCGAACCTATCACTTCCTTTTTTAAGAGAAAAAATCCTGACCCGTTATCTTTCACCGCCGTAAGCGGCCTCGCCAGCGACGCGGCAAAAACAGACATTATTCTGCGGATAAGCGGCCAATGGTCAGTGCCGCCGCCCTCAACCACTCTTGACGCGACCACAATATCCGCGTTTTCAAGCTTCATAAATTCAACCATTTTGGGGATTATACCCGGGGGATGGCTTAAATCAGCGTCTATAACACACACCAGGTCTCCCTTCGCGATTTCAACGCCATCAAGAACCGCTGAAGCCAGTCCTGATTTACCCTTCCGGCTCAATACTCTGACAGGATATTTTAAGGCCAGCGCCTCCGCTATTTTGCCTGTCCCGTCAGGTGAATCATCGTCAACAACAATAAGCTCGTATCTGCTGTTTGACAGGGCCTGATCGATCGCAGCAACCAAATTCTCAATGTTCTTAGCCTCATTAAAAGTCGGAGTTATTACAGACAGCATCTTTTCCATTCCTTCCTTCCGCATAAGCCATAGGCAGAAAATATGCCATAAGCTATAGGCTTTAAGCCATAGGCAGAGCAGAAATTGCTTACTCTTTCCGCTTTACGCTTTACGCTGACTATTTACGCTTTCCGCTTCCCGCCAGCAGGGGTTACAGATTTTTCCAGTGGATGTTTTTCATGCCGTGCGGCATAGGCACGTTTTCGGCGCAGTTCGTAATAACGCGGCCCGGTTCTCCGTTTTTTTCCAATGCAAGCCAGTATGTCAGGTTTTTGAAAAACTGCGGCCTAACCACGGAAGACAACTTGATTTCATGAGGAGTAAACCTGCCGTTTTCTCTGGTTATTAAATCAATTTCCACTCCGCTCTGGGAACGCCAGAAATAAAGTTCAGGCTGAATCCCTTCCGCTAATTTACGCTTAAGTGTTTCCGAAACGACGGCATTTTCAAACAACGCGCCGGCCATTGGGGAATTTAAAGCAACTTCGGCATTAGGCATTTTTAAAAGATAATTGAGCAGCCCCATATCGTAAAAATATAATTTAGGCGCCTTTATGATCCGTTTCCCATAGTTATTGTAAAGCGGTGGCAGCAGATAAACGATATAAGTCGCCTCAAGCGCCGCTATCCATCTTTTTACAGTGGGGACGCTAATTCCCATTTCGTTGGATATCCCGGAAAGTTTAAGATTCTGCCCCGCGCGGGTGGCAAGCAGGCGGAGGAATTGTTCAAAATCTTTAAGGTCGTTTACGTCGATAACGGCGCGCAAATCCCTTTCCAGATATGTTTGCAGATAGCTGGAAAACCAAATTGCCCTGTCTACATTTTTATTTACAGAAAGTTCCGGGTAACTGCTTGAGAATATGAAATCCTGAAGAGTTTTAACATCGCTTCGTTCCTGAAGCTGGAACGTCGGAAGCGTAAGAATGGCCGCTCTGCCGGCGAGGGATTCCGAAACATTTTTCATAACGGAAAATTGCTGTGACCCGGTAATAAACCATTGCCCGGGGGTTCTTTCTCTGTCTATCAGGATTTTTAGATATGTTGTAATAATGGGAAGATGTTGAATTTCATCCAGGACAAATGGTTTTTTTTGCGCCTGGAGAAAAGCCAGCGGGTCTTCCGCTATCAGCGCCCGCACATCAGGGTTTTCCAGTGTGGCAATGCGGCTCATATCGCCGATAAGGTGTTTTAGCAGTGTGCTTTTCCCGGACTGCCGCGGCCCGGTAACGACTATGGCGGGGAAAGTGGTTCTGATTCGTTTAATTGTTTCTTCAAGTAATCGCTTTGTATACATATGGGTATTTTAACATTAAATATTAAATCGGTCAATAATTCCAAACAGGAATAGAATGCTCATCCCTAAGGCGCTATTGGGAATATGCAACTTCATGCCTTAATTACACCGGGAATCCCAGGCAAAAAGGTAGCGTCTACCTTTTCTCGAACTTAACTAGCAAAAAGTCGCAGTTACCTTTCTGCTTTTTAAAAAAGTCTTTAAAAACAAACGATTATTTTTCGCTGCCCCCAAAAAGGTAGCGTCTACCTTTTTTATTAAGCCATAAGCTTTAGGCCATATGCAGAGTAAAGGATTACGCTTTACGCTTCCCGCTTTACGTTTCCCGATTCCCGCTTGACGAGTAAAAAAGGTAGCGTCTACCTTTTTTATTAGGCCATAAGCTTTAGGCCATATGCAGAGTAGAAATCGCTTACTTTACGCTTTCCGCTTCCCGCTTTACGGTTAACGCTGACTATTTACGCTTTACGCTTCCCGCTTTACGGTTAAAAATGATCTCCAAATTGCGGCGGGGCTGCTCAAAGCCGGGGTTTAGCTTCAAAGCTTGCTGATAATACAGAACAGCCTCGTCCAATTTGCCTTGCCGGGTCAGCACATTGGCCAGATTATTATAAGCCAAAGCCAGATTTGGCCGCGCCTGGATCGTCAGCCTGTAATGGCGGGCCGCCTCGTCTAATTTCCCTTGCGCGGACAGGGCGTTGGCCAGGTTATAATGAGCCTCGGCCAGGTCAGGCCGGTCCTCAAGCGCCAGATTATATTGCAGGATCGCGTCATCGTATTTGCCTTGCGCGGCCAGGGCGTTGGCTAGGTTATTGTGCGCCAAAGCATACTCAGGCTGTGCCTGAAGCGTTAAATTATAATGCAGGATCGCCGCATCCATCTTACCTTGTCTGGTCAGTGCCAGCGCCAGATTGTAATGCGCGTCGGCATAATTCGGCTTAGCTTTGAGCGCAAGGTCATAGTGCCGTATCGCTTCTTCCGTATTGCCTTGTGCAGCCAGGGCGTTGGCCAGATTATTATGAGCTAAAGCATAGTCCGGCTTCACCCGGAGCGCCAGATTATAGTGCTGCATGGCCTCTTCCCTATGCCCATGCGCGTTCAAGGCCATCCCCAGGTTGTTATGGGCCACGGCGATGCTGGGGTTTATGGCTAGCGCCTGCCGCCAGACACTTTCTGAATCGCGCCAGACTTTAACCTGCAGCCAAGTAAAATAGCTTAAAACCGCCAGCGGCACGCACATTATAACTGCCGCCATTTTCAGCGAAAGCCGGCACTTCTCCTTCAAAAACCAAACCGCCACCCACGCCGCCAGAAGCGTCAGCCCAAAAGACGCGATGTAGGTGAACCGGTCAGCGGCGATATGGGTGCCACTCTGAGTGAACCCCAGAACCGGCAGAAGGGTGATGGCGTAGCAAGCCCAAACGGCGAGGACAGCCGGCCATTTTCGGCGCAGGGCGAACGCGCCCGCGGTTATTAACACCACCGCTAAGCCGCTTAAGAGGAAGGGCGCCGCGAATGGGTTAATTTTATCCGGTAAGGGATAGTAGGGAGACAGTCCTAAAGGCAAAAGCGTTTTATGTATGTAAAAGGCCAGGCCAAACATAGCTTGCGCCAGGCGCTCGGCTACGCTCAGTTTTCCAAGCGACAGAAGCGCCCCTATCTGGTGCTGGGCTTTGACCGCCAACAAACAGGCGGGAATGGCCAGCAGTATAAAAGGGATCTTCTCCAGCCATACGCGCCGCAAGTCGGCCGAAAACCACCGTCTGGGGTCACCGGGCAGGCGCCGCAGCGGATAGATATCCAAAGCCAGGAGCGCCAAAGGGAGCGTGCTGCCGCTTACCTTGGACAGCAGCGACATGGCGAAGAAAAGTACGGATATTGAGAACAAGCGGGCTTTCCGCGCCTTTTCAGCGCAGGCCGCTGCCTTTAAATAGAAGAGCACAGTGAGCAGATAAAATAGCCCGACCAGAACATCCCGCCGCTCGGTGGCCCAGGCTACGGATTCTACGCGCAGGGGATGGAGGGCGAACAGAAGCGCGGAGAAGCCGGCCGTTAAAGCCAGCCAGCCGCGGTTTGGTTCAGCGTCCGCTGACAGAGCCAAAACCAGCAGGCGCCGGCCCACAAAGTAAAAGACCATGGCGTTGGCGCAGTGCAGCAGGAGATTGGTCAAGTGATAGCCGGCCGGGTTCATCCCCCACAGCACATAGTCCAGGCCCAGCGTCAGCCAGGTCAGGGGTATATAATGCCCCAGCAGATTCGTAAACATCCAATGAATCTGCGCCGGACCCAGGCCACGATAATGGAAATTGTTAAGGAAGTTAAGGTCGTCGTCCCAGTTTACGAACTCATTACGCAGGACACCCGAAAAAACCAGAAAGGTAACCAGCGCGATAGCCAGCGGCGCGATTACAGAAACCCGCAGGAACCAATTGCCCGAGCCTTTATCCTTGTTCATGTTCAGCATCAAAAAGGAGTAAAAAAGGTAGCGTCTACCTTTTTTCTATAGGCTTTAGGCTATAGGCAGAAAATATGCCATAAGCCATAAGCTTTAGGCCATAGGCAGAAAATAGGCCATAAGCTTTAGGCTATAAGCCATAGGTAGAGTAAAGGATTACGCTTTACGCTTTACGCTTCCCGCTTTACGCCGCCTACTCCACGGACTGGAATTCTGAGACCATAACCATGCTGCCGCGGTCCCACTTAAAAATACTCGTGAGAGGGGTGGTTTTACCGTTATAGTCCATCAAACCGGCGCATTTTAGATTCCAACTGCCGTCCTGATTTTTTGCGACTGTCGGAGGGTTGATATCGGTATATATGCAGTCTTTACCGCAGGAGCAGCCCGGGGGAGGGCAACAAAGCCCGCCTTCAGCCGCCGGTTTTGTCGCAAGGTCTATAACCTCTTTAGGAGGCACAGGGGCGGTCGCAGCCGCTTTAGGGGTTAACCCGGCGGGGATGCTCTTACTTACCGCGGATATGGCGCTTTGGATGGCATTCTTGGTGACTTTGAGCGATTTGAGAGCCACATTCTTGGATGGCGCCACTTCGGCGCTTTTAATGTGGTACATAACCGGTATAGCCGGAGCGGCGACAACATCCGCCTGTTTCGGTTTCCACCGTCCTATAACCATCAACACCACGCCTGCCAGTAAAAGACATATAAGCGTAGTGGTTATAATGGCTGTTTTTCTGTCGTTATTGTTTTCGTTCATAAATCTCCCTCTATAAAATCAAAAAGGAGCCCTGATGCGCGGCCCCTTTTTGTGCTTTCTGCTATAGCCGTCCGCCTTTTATGATTTCGCGAAATCAGCGCGCACATCTATAACGGCGCTCTTCTTAAGATCCTGCACATAGCGCGTAAGTTCCTCTCTGGCCGCCACGCGCACAAGATGATTAACCAGATACTCACGCGCGCCTTCGTAGCGCAAGTCGGCCACGGCAGTTTTTTCCATTACCCGCACGATCTGATAGCCCAGCTTGGTCTTAATAAGCCCTGACACCACGCCTACTGGAAGCGCGAAAATGGCGTCTTCAAAATCCTTTATCATCTGCCCGCGCACGATAAAGCCGGCTTCTCCGCCTTTGGCACCGGTTACCTTATCGTCCGAATACTGCGCCGCGGTGTCGGCGAAATTAGCGCCGCCATCCAGCTTAGCCTTAACCTCCCCGGCCTTCTTGGCGGCTGCCGCCTGCTCTTCGGTCGTGGCTTTGTCGTCGGCCTTAAAAAGTATGTACTGAATCTTTACGCGCTCGGCGGTGTTAGTCCTAAAATAGCGCGCCAGTTCGGTTATCTCAGCCTGCTTAGCGTCGTCGGCCTCAGTGGCCGCGGCGGGCTGAGCCATCCTTTCCTTGACGCTATAAAAAAGCTTGCGCACCTGATCATCAGAGGGCACCTTAACCCGTTCCTTGATAACGGAATTGGTCAGAGCGGCAATGCGCAACTGGTTGGCGATCCTGTCTGAAAACTGTTTCTCAGTGAGTTTTTCCTTGGCAAGTTCCTTTTGGAATCCCTCGGGCGGATTAAAATTGCCTTTCACTTTGCGCAGAGCGGCCTCGATATCCTTCTTCGCGGCCACAATGCCTTTCTTCTTAGCCACCGCGCCAAGAAGCCGCTGTTCCACCAACTGGTTCAGCAGCGCCGCCTTCTGGGCCTTCTCCCACTGCGGGGTCATCAGTTCCGGTTTCATCGCTGTCTTAGCCTGCGCCAGGAAACCAGACCATTCAGTGTTAAATTCGGGCTGTGTTATATTTTCACCGTTCACCACGGCCAGCACATCGGCCGTTTTGGTATCCGCCGTAAACCCCGGCGCCGTCAGAACTCCCATCATAACAGCCGCCAGAAAAAATTGTCTATTCAGTCTCATGTGTGTCTCCTCTATTAATGTCTTGTCTGGGGGTCAGAATTAAATATACTGTCCCCGGAATTACACAATCTGGGCACCGGCTTCCGCCGGTGAGACGACCAAGTTTGGCGCCATTCGCTCCCCGATTTACTCTTTACGCTTCCCGCTTCCCGATTTACGATGTACTCTTCCCGCTTTCCGCTTTACGCTTTACGCTTTCCGACCCTAGTAACTAAGAACTACCCCGACATGACCGCGCGAGGCGGCCCTTCTGGCGGTCTCTACATTGTGCACCTGCCAGCCGTAATCCGCGCGCACTGATAGGTAAGGATTGATGGTATAGCGCAAACCGGGACCTACACCCAAAAGTTCGGTGCGCGCCTTTTCGCCTGCCAGCCGGTGCGTGTTTCCACCAGCAGCGTAGTCGGCGAATACAAGGAACTGCAGCCGGTCCTTAACATTCTTTAAGCCCGCCAGGCCCAGAAGGCTAATGGGCGGGGTGCGCAGTTCGTTGGATAGGCTGATGCCGTGGTCAAAATTGGCCACCCGGCTGTCATACCCGCGCACCGTATCGTAACCGCCAAAGCCTATCTGCTCGCTCGCCAGAAGGTTGGAATCAGCTATCTGGATAGCCAGCAGGTTGATCAGCATGAAATCCCAGGGCAGGCCGGTGGTCCGGTTAAATTCTATCTTGCCGTACATATAGTTGGGCGTAGCCTTGTCGCGGGCCGCCGCGAAGTCGGCTTTCTTGTTCCTGCTGGTAAGCCCGCCGGGGCTGTAGAACAGGGTTGAGCGCAGCGAACTCATACCCCAGGAATCTTTTAAGCTGGCGTTATAACCCAGGCTGCCCTGCGCCACATCAGCCGCCGAATCAAACACCGATATCCCGCCGAATGAAAGGCTGTTATTGGAGCGTTTGAAGTCCAGACCGCCGACAAATGAATGTCTTAACCCGTGCAGTATCGGCAAGGGCACCTCGTAACGCCCGCCTGCCTGCCAGCTGAACCCGCCCAGCGTGAACGGCGCGGGCACATCTGCCTTGGTGTCGGCGTAGCTGCCGAATACCGTCAGGATATGCCGCCAGGGCAGCGGCTGTATAAAGCTCATTGAATGCGCCGCGAAGGCGCCTGCCTCCGGGCTGGCTATATACTGATAATTCAATTGCCCGTCGCGCCCGAAAACATTGCCCCAATTGACGCCCGCAAGCACGCGCTGGTCATCCGTCAATTCGGTTCCGCTGTCCTCATAGCCCGCGTAAAGCCGCAGCGGGAAGATCTCGGAAGTCCTCAGCACTAAATCTGTCTTACCCAGCTCGGAACCCTTCGCGTACACCAGGTCAACCTGCCGGAAAGGATTGCGGTTTACCCAATCCAGTTCCTTAAGTATCTCGCTTGAATCAAGTGTTGAGCCCGGCTTAATGCGCATCTGCCCGGCCAGGCGCTTGGCGTCAAACCAGCGCGTGCCTTCTACGCGAATTTCGCCGACATTACCTTCCAGCACCAGCAGCTGCAGTACGCCTGAGGTGATATCCTGCGGAGGCGTGCTTACATCCACTACTGAGCGGCCCTGGCTTCTGAAGAACAGAACCACTTCCTCTATGATCTTGCTGCGGCCGGCGTCGGTCAGAGGCTTGCCAAGATAGCTTTCCATCTTTGACTTGAAATCTTCGTCATCAAGGATTGGGATGTTCTTTATCACCAGGCCTGAACCCTTTGCCACGCCTGACGCGGCTACTTCCTTGGGGTCTCTGACAAATATTAAGCCCGATAATTTCTTGATTATCACCTTGGGCGGTTCAGGCGCTTGTACCACGGCAGGCTCTACCGCCGCGGGAGCCGCGACCGGAGCCGCTTCAACCGCCGGGGGCGGGACTACAGCCGCTGGCGCTTCTACTGCCGCCGCGGGGGCCTCTACCGCCGCTGGCGCGTCAACTGCCGCGGCCGGCGAAGGGATCAAGGCGCAGGCGGTCATTGCCGCTAAAGCTACCAGAAATATTTCAGAATATACGCGGGATGATTTTTTCATTCTATTAATTACTCCTTAGCAGCGAGTGGACTCCGGCGTCTGCCGAGAAGCCGGGAAGCGAAGCGAAAGCCGGCCCGAGCCGGCCCCCGGCGCGCGAAACTGAATTCTTATTGACGGACGCTCTTGCCTCGTCTTTTTTCTTCTTCGCATCATCCTGCTGTTGATCATTCGCCGGCGCCCTGCGATGTTCGCGCTTATACACATTGGTGTTTGTAGGCGTGTTGATCACCGAGAAGAATCCGCCGCCGTGCGTCCCTGCGCCCGGTTCCGGAACATCGAACGTGGCGTAGGTGTTGGTGGCCTGGAAGCTCTGCTCGTCTACTATCTCAGGCACGTCCAGGGCTACGGTGTAGAGGAAGCCGCTGCCGGTGAAGGAAGGATCCTGCCACCAGTCGGTGCTGTATTGCGTGCTGCCTTCCAACCCGCCACGCGTATCAAGCGCGGGATTAACCGAATATATCAGGAATCTCGAGCCGCTGGCAAGGTTGATCGTATGCGACGCGGCGTTCTTGAAGGTGCCGTCGGCGACCATCAACACAGTGGAATTCATCCATGTCTCATCGGCCCCTGAGGAATTGATGTCACCATTCATCACCAGATCCGTGCCCTCTATATCCACATAACCGGTGGCGTTCAGGTCGGCATTCCAGGTGATAGTATTGCCATACAGGTCTATCTCCTTGGCGTCTACCGCCCCATCCAGGGTTATATCTCCGTGATTGGCATCAAGATACACCCAGTAAGCAGCGTCCGCCACCTGCGGGGTAAACCCGGGCGCTGTAGGCACATGCAGTCCGTTTAATGTGCTGGCGAAGGAGATATCTCCTATGCTGGAGCTGAAGTATGTATCGTCATAAAGCTGCACAGCCTGGTTATAGGTCTGGTCGCCGATGGTGTGAACACACCCTCCGCTCAGATAAGTTGTGCCTGTTCCCTCTATGGTCAGCGAAGTCAGGTCCGTGTCATCGCCTACCATACCGTCCAGATACACATCGCCGATGCCGGAAATAAGCGTCAGCCCGCTGTGGATGCCGCCGTCGCCGTCTACCGTGCCGTGGAAGTGTATATCACCGTCAGCTATATCAGAATCATACCCCGACACAGAATATCCCGGCGCCTTATATAGCTGCGAGTTATCAATGGTGGAATCCAAAGTAATATCATTACCTATGATTACATCCCGCTCGTAGTCCTGGACGCCCCAGGAAGTGATATCACCATTTAAGGTAAGGATACCGCTGCCGGTCTCGTGGTTCATTGTCAGCGATTGCAGAGACTCGGTATCGCCTACCTTGTCCAGCGTTATATCGCCGGTGCCTGTCGCAAGCGTTAAGTCCTGGAACCCGTTCAGTGTGCCGGCAAACACGATGTCGCTGTCGTCGGTGGTCAGGGTCGTGTCATAATAACCCAGCACCACATCGCCGCTGTAACTCTGCGCGCCCGTGGTTTCAACCGAGACCGTATCAAGGTTGATATAGTCGTGAGCGGTCACGGATAGCGCGCCCAGCACGCCGAAATATGATACACCCAGCGTGGTGGTTTCAGCGTCGCCCACAAGGTCACTAAATGTGGTGTCGCCGGCCGAAACGGTGGTAAGCGTGTGGTAATTATTCCACTCGGAATCCACTGTTTTCAGGAAGGTGATTTCACCCGTGGAGGCCGACGGCGTCCCGTAGGGATATCCGACAAGATTCACAAGCGGCGCGTTGGCGGTCATAACAGTGTCCGCTCCGAGAATCACCCCGCCGTTGTAATCTTGGTCTCCGTTGGTAGTGATATTAGCGCCTCTTAAAACAATCAGGCCGGTCGTGTGCCCGACGCCGGCAGTCTCGCCGGTGGTAACACTGAGATCGCCCAGGGTGTAGGAATCGCCTACCGCACCCCAGAATGTCGTGTCGCGGTCAGAATTGGTTGTCAGGTCGTAGTGGTTGTAAGAATTAACCGTGCCGTCAAATGTGATGGCGCGCTCAGTTGAGGTCAAAGCCGCGTTTCCGCCCAGATGCACATTGCCGTCATATTCCTGATTCCCCGAAGTTTCAACTGATATCGTGCCGGCGGTGCCGGATAGATGTATGCGCCCGGCATTAACGCCCGTGGAAGTGATTTCAGCCATAAGGTTGTACAACTCATACTCATGGCCAACATTTCCGTTGAATGAGGTGTCCAGGAACGAATGAGTGGTCAGGTCATAAGGAGTGGCTCCGACTGAATCCACCGCTCCGTCAAACATAATGCTGCCCACGGATGCCGTCAGCGTGGCGTTTCCGCCCAAATAGACCTGGCCGATGTATTCCTGGTCATTGTCAGTTCTGATATTCATCACGCCGCCGGTGCCGTTCAGATAGATATGTCCTTCACCTATGGAATCTATCTCCGCGGTGAGGTTGCCCAGTTCATACCCGACAGCGCCTATATTGCCGTTAAAGACGGTGTCGCCATGCGAATAAGTGATTAAGTCGTGGCCGTTATCGTTTAACGAGGCCACAGTTCCGCCGAATGTAATCCCTCCGGCGGAAGTGTTCAAGAGGGCGTCCCTATTGAGCGTCACCGCGCCGGTATAGGTCTGGTTGCCTGTTGTGTTTACAGCTATAGAGGTCAAATAACCGAATGTTGTGGTGCCGGTAACCTCAAGTGTTGAGAGTCGATTACCTGAAGTATTATCGGTGCCCACTATACCGTCGAATTCAGCGTTACCTGCGACTTGGAGCGATGCGTTGTCATAACCCGCAGAAGCGTCGTTCAGCGTGCTCTTAAATATCACATTGGAGGCGGTTGTTAACACAGTGTTGCCATCCAGCGTCACCGCATCATTATAAGTCTGCGCGCCGGAGGTATGTATAGAACCGCCATTGATGGCCGTGCTGCCGGCAGCATTCGTGGTTAAACTCGCTAATATCCCCGTGTTGCCCACCGCACCGCCGAAGGTTGTTATGCCGCCGGTATTTACTGTAAGGGTGTACACGCCGTTTACCGTTGAGGCGAAACCGATGTTTCCGAGAGTCCCTTCGCCAGTGCTTACCAGAGTGGCATTGCCGCCCAATATTACCGCATTGCCGTAAGTCTGAGTTCCCGTGGTAGTGAAAGTCCTTGCATTAATAGTTGTTCCACCCGATCCATTTGAGGTGAAATTCTTAACGTTCGCGAATACGGTAGCCAGCGTCGGAATGGTCACGCCACTGCCGAATGTCAAAGTCAGATCATATCCATTCCCGTCAAAATACTTCGCCGCGTTCAACGACAGAGATGTGCCGGTCAGGAACGTATTGGCTCCAAGTTCCACGTCACCATTGTAGTATTGTGCCGCGGCTTCGATCGTGCCGCCGTTGAGGTTGATAGTCCGTAGATTGGTCATACCATCGGCTGATATGTTGACCGTAAGCGCGGTCAACTCACCATCGGTATCGTAACCTACCGCGTGCGTAATCGTGGTATCGCCATCGGAGGTAGTCACAAGCGCGAAGGCGCCGTCCACCTTCCCGTTAAAGGTGATCGCGCCAGCAGCCGCGCCGGTAGCGTGGGCACCGTCGACAGCTGTAAGCGTAGTGGCTTTTTGAAGCACAACATCACCAGCATACACCTGGTTGCCGGTGGCTGTGGCTGTTCCTTTAGTTTCAACAGTGAGACCGTTAAGGTTGATAACAGAAGCTGTGGCGCTCAGGCTGCCAAGCTCACCGTACGTGCCACCGCCCACCGCGCCATTAAATGTTGTAGCGCCGGCAGAGCCGGTTGTGAGCGTGTGCCCGTCGGAAGCAGCTGTATCACCGCTGGAATCCACAGTGCTAGTGAAGAAGATAGCGCCATCAGTTGCGGTCGGCGAAGCGTGAGTGCCGACAGCCGCGGTCAGCGCAACATTATCGGTAAGCACCACATGGCCGGTATAAGACTGACTACCATCACCAACATCGGCTGATGTACCCAGGGTGTCAATTGTTGCGCCGTTAAGTCTAATATCGCCTGTGGTCGCTGTGACATTTAAGGAAGCCAGGCTAACCGCATCGGTGAAGGTTGTGTTGCCAACAGAAGTGGTGGTCAACTTATAGGTGCCGCCAATAGTATGCATGAAGGCAATCGCGCCGGCGGATGATGTCAGGCTGAAGTTGTTGCTCAGGAGCATCACATTGCCGTCATAGTTTTGGGCGCCTGTCGTTTTGATTACCGTATCAACAGTTTTCGGCATGTGCATATACGTCCCGTCATCAATACCATCAAATCTGATATAGCCAGCGCCAGTGGTGACGCTGAGGGAAGTAAGAGGGGTAAGACTACCCACTGACGCGTCAAAATCAACGTCATAGCCCGCATTCAGCGTCAAGGCGTAAGCGCCATCAACGGTTAGATCAAAGTCAATGTGACCGGTAATCCCCGTATCCGTAGCCGTCAAGGTAGTGGCGGCACCCAGTTCGACAGCTCCGAAATAATCCTGCGTTCCCAAGGTGGTGATAGCGCCGCCGTCGAGGTGAATCTTAGCGGTTGACTCGACCGCGGGCATCCAAACCACATTGGTGACATAATTAGCATTGACACTCAGAGAACCAAGCTGGCCGTTAGTGCCGCCGCCCACAGCGTGCTGGAATGTGATATCACCCACAGAGTAGGTCGCCAAATCATATCCATAGGATGCCCCGCTATTCACAGCGGAATCTACCGTGCCATCAAACAGAATTGCGCCACCGGCTGACAGCGTGACGTCGTGCCCAAGCGTTACAGCGCCATTATAAGTCTGATTGCCGCCGGATGTGGCTACAGTGTTCACTGTCGCGCCGTTGAGGTATATATTAGAGGCCTCGACGGTCAGAAAACCGAGCTTACCATACGTGCCATGCCCCACCGCACCGCCGAATGTGGTGGAACCATCGGAGTCGGTTGTGAGCGTGTGACCGTCGGACGCACCCGGCTCTCCGGTATGCCAGGAGGAATCCACCGTGCCGTTGAATGTAATAGCGTCGCCGGAAGCCAGCGTGGTGTTTGCAGCAAGCGTTACCGCGTCTGTAACTTCATTCCCATAGGTTTGCGTGCCCGTGGTGTAGACCGAGATAGCATCAACCGATGCCAGACCTATTATAGTGTTCCCGGTGACCCCAAACGTGGAGAGTCTATTAGCAGAATCGCTGGCTGTTCCCACAATGCCGTCAAATTCCGCATTACCCGTGACAGTAAGTGAGTGGTTGCCATCAAAAGAATTCAGCGTGTTCTTAAAGGCTGCATTACCGGTCAGGGTGGTATTGACGCCTAATTCCGTCGCGTTGTTGTAAGTCTGCGTTAAGGCTTTAACCGCGCCGCCGTTGATATGCGTGTGGCCGCCATCAAGCGCGGTGCCGATTGTTAAAGAGGTTAACACTCCGCTCTCGCCGGCTCCAACTGCGCCGCCCAAAGTCACAGGGCCGTTGCCGGCCTGGATATTCAGCGTATGCGCGCCATTGATTGTTGCCGATGTGCCCGTGAAGGTCACCGCGCTATTAGTGGTGTTCAACAGCGTGGCTTTTCCAAGCGTCACCGCGCCGTCGTAGTACTGCGTGCTGGTAGTTGTAACCGCGCCGCCATTTAGGAAAGATGTTCCGATAATCTGGAGGGTGGATAACGCCGTGTTGCCGACCACATCGTCAAATTCAGCGTTACCAGCGACTAGGAGCGATTTATTACCGGTCAGAGAGTCCAGCGTGCTCTTAAATATCACATTGGTTCCCGTCAGAGTGGTAAGGCCTTCCGACTTTGCAAGTTTCACCGCGTCGCCATAGGTCTGCACGGCCGTTGTGGTCACATTACCATAAAGTTCCGTGGAGCCGCCGTGACTCCCGTCGGTCGCATCCGTGGTCAGATTCGCCAGGCTCACCACATCGCCGAACTTCGTTATACCGGCAGTGTTAACTATAAGGTTGTGCGCGCCGTTTATTGTTGAGGTGAATGTGATGTTTCCTAATGCCTCGACGCCGATGCTGTCTAAAGTGGCATTTTGAGCCAGCGTAACCGGGCCGGTGTAGGTCTGGGTACCGCTGGTGTTTATCGCGATGGCCGAACCTACGCCCAGAGTGGAGGTGCCGGTAACCGTGATGTCGTCAAGTTTCTTGATGGCGCCCACCGTGCCGCCAAAGGTTGTCATACCGCCGGTAGTGACCGTCAGGTCGTGATTATTAGTATTATCAACATGCGTCCCGTCAATCAGACCATTTACCGTTGAAGCCAAAGTGATGGCCCCGCTGCCAGTGCTGGTCAGCGTGGTGTCGTCGCCCAATATTACCGCGTCGTTGTAAGTTTGCAGGCCCGTGGTCTTGATTGTGATTGCACCTTCGCTGCTGCCGCCGTTGATGGCAGTGCTGCCGCCGGCATTTGTGACCAGGCTGGCCAATGCAGCCGTATTGCCCACTAAACCAGCAAAGGTTGTCACACCGCTGGCATTTATTAAACCACCGGTGTTTACTATCAGGTTCTGCCCCGTACCGTTAATTGTGGAGTAAAAATGTATATCGCCATAGGTAGTAACTTCATCGGCAACTACACCTAAACTCGTGAGCGTGGTCGTGTATCCCAACCCTTCTGAAGCGCCCAAAGTAACCGCGTCTTTATAAGTCTGCGCGCCCGTTGTTCTTACCGAGCCGCCGTTAATCTGTATAGTACCCACCAGGTCGTCCACATACAGTGATGCCAGGGGCGTAGTCGCGCCCACCGCGCCACCAAATATTTTTATACCGCCAGATACAACTATAAGATTTTTCGCGCCATTCACTGTTGAGACAAAATGAATCTCCCCATTGGCTGTGCTGGTCAGGGTTGTCGCGTTATCCGTAGTAGTCCCGCCTAACACCACCGCTTGGTTATAGTGCTGGGCGCCAGTTGTTGTGATCGCGCTGCCGTTGATATTAATAACGGAAGCTGAGGCGTTCAGAGAGCCGAGTTGGCTATTTCCTGCCGCGCCCACCGCGCCGTTGAATGTGGTAGCGTTAGAGCCGGAGTTGGTTATGAGGGTATGCCCGTCGGATGTATACACAACCGGGTCTGTTCCCGCACCAGTCTTGGATGAATCAACTGTGCTGTTGAACACGATAGCGCCGGAGTTCGTAGAGGTCAATGTAGTGTTAGCGCCTAATGTAACAGTATCGTATGCAGCATTATCTCCGTAGGTCTGAGAACCATTGTTGGTGTTTACCGAGATATTGCTTTCCGATGACGAGAGCCCTAATATGGTGTTCCCGGTCACCTCAAGAGCACCGAGTTTATAATCAGCACCGCTTTTAGCTCCCACATCACCGTCAAATTCCGCGTTACCATTAACCTTTAGTGATTTATATGTTTCCTGGGTATAAGAGTTCAGTGTGTTCTTGAACACTACTCCAGTACCACCTGCGGTTAATATGGAATTAGCGCCTAATGTTACCGCGTCGTTATAAGTCTGCGCGCCCGTGGTATTGACTGAAACCTTAAGCGTCTCACCGCTGCCCGTTGTGCCGCCGCTCATGATCGTGCTGCCGACGGCATTTGTGGTGAGGCTGGCCAATGCCGCCGTGTTGCCCACTAAACCGCCGAAGGTTGTTATGTCGCTGGTGTTTACTATTAGATTCTGCGTACCAGCCACTGAACCGTTTACTGTGCTGATAAAATTAATCTCGCCAGAGCCGCTAGTGCTCGTGAGCGTGGTGGTGAGACCCGAAGCGCCCAGCTCAACCGCCTGGTGATAATACTGAAAGGCAGTAGTCGTAACCGCGCCGCCGTCAATATATATTTTGCCAGCATTAACTACGGCGCCATTATCGATATCCAGAATGTTCAATGCCGTGGTGCCCACCGCGCCGGTGAAAGTGACATCGCCGGTTAAGGCATCGACGGTTAACGACTGCGAGCCGACGGCAGCAGCATCCACTAAATGATCAAAAGTTATGTTACCACCATCGTGGCCGACCGTAGCATCATGATCCACAGCCGTCAGCGTGGTGTCGTAACCCAGCACAACATTGCCGTTGTATAACTGGCTGCCAGTTGCGGCGGAGCCGAGCAAGCCTGTTTTAACCGCGCCGCCATTGATATCAATCGTGGTGGCTGTGGCGTTCAGAGAGCCGAGCTGGCTGGTTCCCGCATTACCCACCGCGCCGGTGAATGTGGTAACTCCGGTAGAGCCGGTTGTAAGCGTGTGCACATCGGAAATAGTGGAACCATTTCTGGAAGAATCCACCGTGCTGTTGAATACAATAGCGCCGCCGGAGGCTAATGTAGTATCAGCTCCTAATGTAACAGCGTCGGCGGAAGCGCTGTTGCCGTAGGTCTGATTATCCGTGGTGTTTACCGAGATGTCCGCGGAATTGGTCCTATCACCAAAGGTTGTGTTCCCGGTAACCTCAAGCGTTGAGAGCCTATAGTCAGAACTATTACTAGTTCCCACTATACCATCAAATTCGGCGTTCCCGTTGACCTTGAGTGATTTATAAAGCGTGTTCACGGTTGAAGAGTTCAGCGTCTTCTTAAAATAGACTACGCCGGAACTTGTGTTCAGTATGGCGTTAATACCCAATACAACATCGTCGTTATAAGTCTGTGCGCCAGTGGTTATGATTGCAGCAGTGGCAATATCCCTAGAGCTGTTGATAGCCGTGCTGCCGCCCGCATCCGTGGTTAAGCTGGTTAATGCCGCAGAATCACCCACTTTGCCGCCGAAGGTTGTCAGGCCGGAAGTGTTTACTATCAGATTGTACGCGCCGTTCACCGTCTGTACAAAGTTGATCGCGCCGGCGGTCGCGCCGGGAGTATACGCGCCATCATCCGCCGTCAGCGTGGTATCGTAACACAATACGACATCTCCGTCGTATATCTGGCTGCCGGTACCTGTAGCGGTTCCCAACGTTTCAATCGTGGCGCCGTTTAACTTAATCTTGTTCGTGTTCGTGAGACCGGTGATATTGACCGTCAGCGCGGCCAGTTCGGTATCGTAGCCTACCGCCTGCGTGAAGGTGGTATCGCCGATCGAGTTTGTGACCAGGGCTTTTGCGCCATCCACTTTATGCGAAAATGTAATCGCGCCGGCGGTCGCGCCGGGAGTATACGCGCCATCATCCGCCGTCAGCGTGGTATCGTAACACAATACGACATCTCCGTCGTATATCTGGCTGCCGGTACCTGTAGCGGTTCCCAACGTTTCAATCGTACCGCCATTGAGCAGGATCTTGCCTGTGCTTGCTCCTGTGATATTAGCCGTAAGCGCGGCCAGTTCGGTATTGTAGCCTACCGCCTGCGTGAAGGTGGTATTGCCATCCGAAGTTGTGGTCAGCTTATAAGCGCCGTCCACTTTTTGCATAAATCTGATCTCGCCGGCATCCGTTCCGGGTGTCGCATATGTGCCATCAGCCGCCGTCAGCGTGGCATCCGCGCCAAGCACCACATTGCTTTGGTAGTACTGACTGCCTCTCGCACTCGCGCTGCCTAATGTTTCAACTGAGGAACCGTTAATATTAATAACAGAGCCTGTACCAGAGGCCGTGGCGTTCAGTGAACCAAGTTCGCCGCCCACCGCGCCGCCCACCGCGCCGCCAAATGTGGTATTCCCGATAGAATTAGTGGTTAACAGGTTCTTACCGTTCGAAGAGGAATCCACGGTGTTGTTAAAAACAATATTTCCACCGGAGCCAGCTTGCGCTGTAAAGGCTGTAGCGGCGCCAAGCACCACCGCGCCGGTATATGCCTGGTTGCCGGAAGTGGCCACAAAGCCGCCGTTGACATTAATAGTGGTGGCTGTGGCGGCCAGAGAGCCAAGCTCGGTGCTTCCACTAGCGCCCACCATGCCACTGAATGTAGTAACTCCGGTAGAGCCGGTTGTGAGCGTGTGCCCATCGGATGTGTTTTCATTAAGCTTAGAAGAATCCACCCGCCCATTGAAGAGGATGGCTGCGCCGGATGCCAGCGTGGTGTTTGCGCCAAGCGTTACCGCGTCACTTGTAGCGTCGCCATAAGTCTGATTACCTGTGGTGTTTACCGAGATGGCGCTTTCCGATGTCACGAGACCCAAAGTGGTGTTCCCGGTAGTCTCAAGTGTAGAGAGTCTATTATCGGAACCGCTCGCGGTGCCAACTGTACCTTTGAACATAGCATCACCACTGACTTTAAGCCCGTGGCCTGCCGATGACGCGTCCACTGTGCTGCCGAAGGTTACAATTGTCCCCGTAAGCGTGTTAAGAGCAGCCGTCTCCAATGTGACAGCGCCATCATAATCCTGCGTGGATGTGGTATTTATCGCGGTGCCCTTCAAGAGTGATGTTCCGGTAATCCAAAGTGTGGCGAGTCTGTAATTGGAGTCGCTAGCTGTTCCTACAACACCGTCAAATTCGGCGTTACCATCAACTTTAAGAGACCTATATTCGGTTGAGACCAGAGAATCCAGCGTGCTCTTAAATATCACAGTGGTTCCCGTCAGGACGATGTTGTCGTCCAGCTTCACCGCGTCGCCATAGGTCTGCGTTCCGCCCGTGGTTGTCACATTACTATGGATTTCCGTGGTGCCGCCGCTACTTCCGCCGGCCGCATCCGTGGTCACATTCGACGCAAACACCGCGTCATTAAACTTCGTTATGCCGGCGGTATTAACTATCAGATTGTGCGCGCCGTTTATTGTTGAGGTAAAGGTGATGTTTCCGAGTGCCTCGGCGCCAGTGCTGTCCAAGGTGACGTTATTGCCCAGCGTAACCCTGCCGGTGTATAACTGCGTGCTGGCTGTATTTATCGAGATGGCGGTTAAGGCGCCTAAAGTGGAGGTTCCGGTAACCTCAAGTGTGGAGAGTCTGGTGTCAGCAGTAGTGCCCACTATGCCGTCAAATTCCGCTTTGCCATCGACTTTGAGCGATGCGTGAGTGCCCTCAGAGATCGCGTTATTCACTGTTTTCTTAAAGATTACGCCGGGAGTGCCTGCGGTTAGTATGGCGTTAGCGCCCAAGGTCACATCGTCGTTATAAGTCTGCGCGCCGTAGGTGTTTACCGAACCGCCGCTTATGAGCGTGGTCCCGTACTGATCTGTTTCCAGACTCTTTAATGCCGTAGTGCCTACCGCCTGCGTGAATGTCGTCAGGCCGCTGGTGTTGACGGTAAGGGCCTGCGTGTTTGCCGCCGCGCCGTCCACTTTGTGCGCGAATGTAACCGCGCCGCCGTCGGTGTCTCCCGCATAAGCGACAGCCGTAAAAGTTGTGTCGTAGCCCAATACAACATCGCCGTCATAATACTGATCACCATCGTCGTTTGATCCTTCGTCAGCATATGTGGAATTGCCGGCCGTCTCAACCGAACCGCCGTTGATATTAATCTTGCCAGCGCCCGATGCCGCGATATTGGCTGTCAGCGCGGCCAACTCACCGCCTGAATCGGAACCTACCGCCTGCGTGAAGGTTGTGCTGCCATCCGAAGTGGTGGTCAGTGTGTTGGCGCCGTCCACTTTTTTCACAAATGTAATCGCGCCAAGGCCGACAAGAGAAGTTGCAACGCCATCTTCCGCCGTAAGCGCGGAGTTCGCGTCAACCAATACATCGCCATTATAGCGCTGGTTGCCGCTCTCACTGACGCTGCCCAATGTTCTGACATTGCCGTTCAGGTGGATATGGTTGCTTGTATCTACGACGGTTGCGTTCAGAAAACCAAGCTTACCCGTAGCGCCGCTGCCGATCGCGCCGCCAAAGACGGTGTCATGGTCGGAACTAGTGGTAAGACCATAGCCGCCGGAAGCGTCAATCATATGCTGGAATGTGATCGCGTCATTGTTGGAAGTCAAGAAAGCGTCATGAAAGCCGATGCTCACATTGCCATCATATTCCTGGGAGCCGTCGGTTGTCACGCTTGTGCCGTTGATATAGATTTTATCATCCACGCTTGCGCCGGACTTGGCAATTAAGGAAGAGAGCGTATTATCTCCGGCGCCGACCGTATTTGAGAAAATAACATTACCCGCTATGCCAACCTCGGCGGTAAGATGTTTATGCGTGAAAGAGTCAATTGTTATCGGCGAGCCAACCGAATAACCGAAAGAAATATCTCCGTTCACGGTGTACAGGTAAGCGTCATTTGCGGCAATAAGCACTGGGCCGGCGTAACCCTGGGCGTTGATGGTATGAATTGCTCCGCCGTTGAGATTAATATTACCCGTGCCCAGGATTGTGACATTGAGGGCATCAAGCACCTTGGTGGTGCCGATGGCGCCGGAGAAGGTTGTGTCGCCATATGATTGGGTGGTGAGGGCTTTATAGCTCGGAGAATCCACCGTGCCCGCGAAGGAGATCAGTTGGTTGGTGGATATTAATTCCGCGTTGTTGGTGTTGATGCTCACCGCACTATTGTTGTATAGCTGGGAACCGGATGTTTTGACCTGCATAACGCCCGTTGCGCCGGAGAGATATGTTGTTCCGGTGCCGCTCACTGTAAAGTTTGTAAGAGATGTCCCCGTGCCCGCGCCTACGGAGCCATACAGATATACACTGCCGCTTCCGGCTGAAAGGGTCAGGGATTTAAACGCATCAGACCCGTCAATCGTTTTGTTGAAAGTAATATTGCCATTATTGCTGGCGAGAATCTCGCTTTGACTTAAAACAACAGCCCCGTTATAAAGCTGAGCGCCGCCGGTGGTGGTAATATTCGCGGAAAGATTGATCGTGCCAGCTCCGGAAGCCGCATTAAGGGTAAGGGACCCGGTGCCGCTATTAGTGATAGCGGTATTCACGTATATATTTTGGGAAGCTGTAAGTGTGAGACCATAGGCGCTATTCCACGATATGGCGCTGGCCACTATAATATCACCACCGTCACCGCTGGTCTGAACCAATACATTGGAACCACCCAACTGGTTGGTGAGGATGGTTACATTTAAATTGGAGGTAGCCGTTCCTGTCCAGGTATAATCAGGGGCCTCGGTAAGCGCGCTTGATGCGGCGGCGCTAATCGTCAAATTAAAGGGGTCAAGCAGAAGCGTCCCCGTTTCGCCGTTGGGTGCTCTCAAATCCGCGAGGCCGTCGTAAACAAGGGTCGCTTTACCCGATACTTCGGCAAAGCCGCCGTTGCCGCTTATCGCTCCGCCTACCGCGCTTATATTGCCCTGGAAATTTGTAGTGTCATCTGACCACACTATCACTTTGCCGCCGTTACCGCTCTCGATCGCGTCTGCCTTTATCACCGCGCCGGCTTCAACCGTGGTGTTCTTGGCATTGGGCATATCCGGATTGGTGCCATGGATATCGCCGCCGATTAAAGCCGTGCCGCCGCCGTTTTGGCCGCTTACATCTATAAGGGAACCATTCTTTAATACTATATTATCAGCGGCTATGCGCACTTCGCCGCCTTTGTCGCCCTGCTTCGCGCTTATCTCGCCGGCATTGACAACCGTGCCGCCGCTCGCGGTCAGATACACGCGGCCGTCTCTGTTCTCAACACCTTCAGCGCGCACTACGCCTTCATTATTGATGGCAAGCCCATACACATTACCGCCTGCCGCTTTAAGCTCGGCAGCCGCCGCTAAAATTTGTCCTTTCTGGTCCACGCCCACATCAGCCGTTCCGTTGCCGGCCTGCACAAACACGCGCTCATTCCCCGCGGATTTAAGCAACACTTCGGAACCGGCCGCCATGGCAGCGGTGCCGTTGGCCGCGTTGATCTCACCGGTGTTCACCAGATTATGCGCGATAAGCATCACATCGCCGCCCAAAGCGTTTATCTTGCCCGCGTTCTTAACGCTGGCCAGGGAACTGCCCGAGAATAGAAGATCCCCGCCCGCCATGAACTGACCCACCACCACATCCAACGTGGACGCGATAAAGCTCTGCGCGTTGATCACGCCGCCGGCGCCGACAGTGATGCCGTTGGGGTTGATCAGGAACACTTGTCCATTAGCCTGGATGGTGCCGTAGATGGCCGAGGGGTCGCCGCCGGTCACGCGGTTTAAGATCGCGGACAGCGCGTTAGGTTGTATAAATTTTGTCAGCTCGCCGGTGTCTATCGAGAAACCGTTCCAGTTTATTATCGCCCGGTCGGTAAGTTGGTTTACAGTAACCACTGAACCGCTGCCGCCGATATTGGCGAGGCCGGCTACCACATCCCCTCCGTAGGGATTGGCGAAGACCGAGGTCGGAGACATTATTATTACCGCTAGCAGCAGCCTCACGCCGCGCATCACGATAGAAAATAGATTCTGTTTGTTGTTAAGGTTCATGGTTCCTCTTTGACTCTGGCTATGGTACGACATATAATATTTCAATTATGCACGTCGATAATGTGCAATAAATATCCGAAATTTTTTCCCCACCTCATGTGAACATTAAGAATTATACAAAGATAGAAAAATAAATGTCAACAAATAAATCCCAAAAAATTGAGCGGAAATTGAGGGCCGCTGACTGCCGCGCGAAGATTGCCACAATTAACGCTCGACGCTTCCCTGTTTACCCTTCCCTAAAAAGGTAGCGTCTACCTTTTCTCTTTTCTCGGCCTCCATCCCCCCCGCGTACGCCGGGGTCCAGCAAAAAGGTAGCGTCTACCTTTTTTACCGCCGCCATATTTTCATCCCTTAACCCGTTTTTTAGTCGAGGATTCTCCAACCAAAAAGCGCACCCCCGGCCGGGCAACATTAGCGTTACCCGGCTGTTTTTCAGCAATTACTCCCGCAAAAAGGTAGCGTCTACCTTTTTGACTGCGCGCAGCGAAACTGCCTGCGAAATTCCGCATCCCCCAAAAACCCGTTGCGTTTACTATCCAGGATCTTCCACTCTTCCGGCGGAATATCCTGATTTATGAATTCAATGTATTGTTTTAAAGCCCTCTCGGGATTTTCACTGAACAGCGCCAAGGCCTCCCAAGGATTCTGAACAACCCCGTCTCCGCCAACAAGATATGCGTGATGGCTGGACCACGCGTAGCCTTCAGGTTTAGCCACTATTCCGGCCTTAGCCGGATTTACGTGTATATAGCGCAGCAGAGAGAGAAAATACGCGTCTTTTTGGACGAGCCGGCTTTTAAACCTCGTCTCAAACAGATGCCCGGTCCGCGAGTATTTTGAATTGATATACTTAGTGAACCCAAGCGTAATATCAAACATGAACTCGCTAATATTGGCAAGCTGCGTTTCCATGAAAAGATGCACATGATTCGTCATTAACACATAGGCGTGCACCCTTACACGAAATTCCCCGATGCTGACTCTGAGCCGCTTAAGATACTCAAGCCTGTCTGCCGTGTCAAAAAACAGGTCTGATTTATTGTTCCCCCTGGCAACAATGTGGTAATGAGCCCCCGGGTAAGCGATCCTTAATGGTGCCGGCATAATCCCCCCTTAAAAAGGTAGCGTCTACCTTTTATTGTAGCAGCGGACCCCGACAACGTACTGTCGCCTCACAAACCCCCTAAATTTTCTCTTTTTTAAAAAAGGTAGACGCTACCTTTTTACCTGAGTTGCTTTTTCAAGGAAATACACATTCCACATATGGGTTTACAGCCACACACCCTTTCAGAAAAAAGGTAGACGCTACCTTTTTGGCGGCCGTTTTGGCTGGTTTAATTGCGCGGCGGCCCCCTATTGACAAAATTGATTTTTTTGGGTATAATGTTAATAAGTTGATGGAAACATTAACAAAATTAATAAAAAGGTTGAAAATATGAATATTCCTAACAAATGCCCCTCTTGCAGCGGGAGGATAATTGTAACCGAACTTTGCTGCGATGAATGTAAAACATCTATCAAGGGAGGTTTTGAGATGCCCGAATTAGCATGCCTGAACGAAGAAGATGACCGCTTTCTGAAAGTCTTTTTATCGGCCAGGGGGAGTATCAAAGAAGTGGAACGCTGCCTGGGCATATCATACCCCACGGCCAAGTCGCGACTAGAGGACATACTGGCAAAGCTTGGATTAAGCCAGTTACAGAGCGAAATAAAGCGGCGGCGACTGGAAATAGTCGGAAAGCTAGAGAGGGGGGAGATCCTCGCCCGGGAAGCCATCCAACTACTCAAAGACCTTGAAGGATAGGAGGAAAAACACCATGAAAGAAGAAAAGATGAAAATACTCAAGATGCTTGAAGAAAAAAAGATCTCTTCAGCCGAGGCGATGGAGCTGCTGGAGGCCTTATCACGATTGGACGGAAGAGAAGCTCAGGCCGGCAAAAGCGCGGGGCGCTTCCTCAAGATACGGGTTTATGAGAACGGCTCCCCCGAGGCCAAGGTTAATGTCAACATCCCCATAGCTTGGTCAAAGTTCATGGCCCCGTTCATAGAGCAAAAAATCGGCGCCAAGCTCAGGGAGAAAGGTTATGAGATGGATGTAGAGAAGATCCGCGCGGCCCTCGAACTGGGCGGAGTGGGCAAAATCATAGACATCAATGACGGCGGCAATAAGGTTGAAATCTCAATAGAGTAGGGCGCTCCGGCGACCCGTTTCGCATTTTAAGGAGGAATCATGTTCGCATTCAGTTTAAGGAAGTTTTTTTGGAGTCTGCTGATTGTGGCCCTGGGGCTATTGCTGTGGGCGCACAACTTTGGGCTTATAGCCCTGTCGTTTAATTTTTCCAGAGATTGGCCGGCCATCGTGATCGCGGCGGGTCTTATGGGAATATGGCGCGCCCTCTTTGGCGGGAAACTGTGGGCGTCAAAGTGCGGCTGCAGCCCCAAAGAGCGCATCCCCGCCAATGCCAGAAAGATACTGGAGGAAGTGGAGAAGGGGAACATAAGCGCCGAGGAAGCCGCTGAAAAAATGGACGGAAAATAGTTTTCACGTGAAAACAGGGGGGTGGCCGCACACATTTCAGCACCACCACCCAAGATGTTTTCACGTGAAAACAAAATATTCCGTAATATTCCGGGGACAGTATATTTAATTCCAAAAACCATCGGCTCAAGCTGGTGTTGAATTAAACATGCTATCCCGAAATCCCCTTGACTAGCCTTGCCGAATGGTATAGAATGGATGTATTGGCGGGGCCGCAATCATTCCTCCGTGGTGTCTAATAAAGGATAAAATATGGCTGAAATAATAGCAATAGCGAATCAGAAGGGGGGGGTTGGAAAAACCACCACCACCATCAATCTGGCCGTAGCACTGGCCGCTTTTGATTACGAAACGCTCCTCATAGACTTTGACCCTCAAAGCAATTCCACCTCCGGTCTGGGCGTGGACATAACAAAGAGAAACAATAACATATACGATGTGCTGTGCGGAAAAGCGCAAATAGAGGACGCTGTGCGGCAAACCTCGGTGGAGTGGCTGGACATAATCCCCACCAGCCACAACCTGGCCGGGGCCGAGATAGAGCTGGTAAGCGAGTTCTCCCGCGAATCAGTTCTAAAGCGATCTCTCAATAAACTGCGGGATATGTACAAATTCATTATTATCGACTGCCCTCCATCCCTGGGTCTGCTAACCATCAACGCCCTTAACGCCTCGGACACCGTCATAACCCCGGTGCAGTGCGAATACTACGCCATGGAAGGCCTCGCCTACTTCATGAACACCGTAGAGAAGATCCGCCAAGCCCTTAACCCCAGCCTAAGAATAGACGGCGGCGTCATAACCATGTACGATTCCCGCATAAATCTGGCCAATCAAGTACAGAGGGAAATCTCGAAGTACTACGGCGACAAGCTTTATAAAACCGTTATCCCCAGGAATGTGCGCCTGGCGGAGGCCCCCAGCTTCGGCCAGCCCATCTTTGTTTATGACCCCAGCTCCAGGGGCGCGCTTGCATATAAAGATCTGGCTATCGAGTTTTTAGGACGCCGCGGCGTAGACACGGCCGCCTACAAAGAGTCGGCGCTCTACGTGATGGAAGAATCCCAGATGGATTACGACATGGGCGGATAAACATGGCACAAGGAGCCATAGGCTATAAGCCGTAAGCCATAGGCTATAAGCTATAGGCTATAAGTAATAAAAAGAGTATATAGTATATGACTAAATCGTTTCTACATATGGCTTATAGCCTATGGCGAACTAATGTTTTCAATTTGACGGCATTTGGAGGAAAATTATCATGAGGCAGGCACTAGGAAAAGGAATAGACGCTTTAATATCGAAAGTGCAGAACAACGACATCTCGCATGACATCGTGCAGAAGATACCGATAGACACCATACGGCCCAACCGCTGGCAACCCAGAAAGACTTTTGAGGAGGCCCCTCTGGCCGAACTTGTGCAGTCCATCAAAGAGCACGGCCTGCTGCAGCCCATCAGCGTCTGGAAGGACGCCGACGGCTCGTTTGAACTCATCGCCGGGGAGCGCCGCTGGCGCGCTTGCAAAGCCGCCGGGATGAAAGAAGTTGAAGCAATTGTAAAAAGAGACCTCTCCGACCAGCAGAAATTCGGCCTCTCGTTGATAGAAAACATCCAGCGCGAGGATCTGAACGCCATCGACCACGCCCTGGCCTATAAGCAGCTGATGGAAGAGTTTGACATTTCACAGACCGACATAGCCAAAAAGCTCGGCAAATCCAAATCCGCCGTCTCCAACACTTTGCGGCTCCTTGAGCTGGAAGAAGATATCCAGAAAGGCATTCAGGCCGGAGTCATCAGCGAGGGCCACGCACGCGCGCTCATCTCCATCCCGGACAAGACCAAGCGCAAGGAAGCCTACGAGAGGATCCTGACGGACAAGATCTCGGTGCGCGAGATAGAGGCCTACGCCCAGAATTTCCACGAGCGGCGCCCCCGCGCCAAAACCAAGGGGGAGGGCCGGCGCAAGAGCCCGGAGATAACGGGCCTGGAGGCCAGTCTGGAAAAGCATCTGGGCACCAAAGTTGAAATAGCTCCCGGAAGCAACCCGGAGAATGGTAAAATCACCCTGCATTATTATTCGCTGGATGATTTCGACAGGATAACACGCATATTAAAAAGGTAGCACTGCTCTCCGCCCGGCAGCGCCGGGAATGAAGCAGCGACGCCATAGGCTTGAAAATGAAAACACTTTTTCCGCTTCTGCTTTTAATCAGCGGCATCTCCGCCGCGCAGCCCGCCCCGCCAACATCCGCCGAGGCCGGGAAAGGCACGGCTTACGCCGTAAAGTCGCCAGTGCCAGCCTACTTCGCCCTGACTAAGGATGTAAGCCGTTTTTACATGTACGCCAACGGCGGCTTCAACGCCGACTGGTATGTGGGCTATAACAACAGCTGGATAGTAAAGTTGCCGCCGGTGCCCACCGGCACTTACGCCAAAGCCTATATCGGCGCGAAACTCGGCAGGGCTAAGATAACATCCTGGCCCCAGTCATGGGACAAGACGCCGATACCCGGCAAAATTTATATGGCGGTCAATCAGGAACCGATTTTTAATTCCGACAATATGTATTTTCTGGTTGAGGCTGCCGACCTGCCGCTTGAGCCGCTGCCCAACGATTCCCTGGAGGGCGTGGACAGCGCCAAGTGGTTCTGGTCCGAGATCCCGCTCTCTCGGGTATCGGCCGAAAAACCGAATTATCTGGCCCTTTGGTCTGTCTCCCGCTACTTCACCGCCAGCTCAAGCTCCCCGATCGTCGCCGCGGCGCTCTCAGACGATAAGGAGGAAAATGTCTGGCTGAACCGCTCCATACGCGGCAATCCGCCGTCGGGCCCCGATGTTCTTGAAACGCCCATCTCCGGCATCAAACCCGCCCTGGCCTTTAAACTGGTGCCACTGAACGATTATAAAGTTTTTATAAAGGGCTTTATGGGCGAAGTAAATTCCGCCACCATACTTGTTTCTTTCTCGACCATAGGCGAAGATATCCGAGCCGCCTGGATAGAGATGTCCTACGATAAATTCGAATGGTCCAGAGTCAGCCGCTACATGTTCCGCGCGCCGTACTTTTACGCCCTGAAGCGCGAGGACCTTTCAAAAGATATGTTCTACCTGCGCGCCGCCGCCGTGGACGGCCTTGAGAACATCGGCTACTCCAAAGAGATAACGATCGCCCCCGAGCAGGAAGAAGCACCGGCGGAGACCACCAGCGAGGACAGCAGTGAGGCTGGTGATAAGGATTAGGCGACAACCATCGTTAATCCTTAATTTTTAAAATTGAATTCATGAAAACCTATAATATCGCTGTCGTCGGAGCTTCCGGGCTGGTGGGCGGTGAGCTTATAACGCTGCTTGAGAAGCGCAAATTTCCCGTCGGAGTTTTCATGCCGTTCAATTCCGGGCGGACCGGAACCGCGGTGGTTTTCAAAGGCAAAAAATACGCCTGCCGAAAGCCGGTTTTATCTGAACTTAAGAAGGCATGCCTGGTTTTTTTTGTTTCCACCGACGAGGTTTCGGCGCGGTTCGCCAGAAAGCTGGCCGACTCCGGCGTGTGGTGCGTAGACGATTCCTCCAGATTCCGCCTGGATAAAGATGTGCCGCTGGTTATCCCCGAGGTTAACGCCGACGAACTAAAATCCGGCCGCAGGCTGATAGCCGGGCCCAACTGCACGCTGACCGGAGCCGCCGTAGCCCTGAATGACATTCACAAAGCGCTGAGCATCACGGAGCTGCGCATCGCCACCTATCAGGCGGTATCCGGCGCCGGAAAAAGCGCCATAAAGCAGCTGGATGCCGAACTAAAATATTATTTGAAACGGGGCAAAGTTCCCGCCCTTAAGGACCGCGCGCTCCCGCGCCCCATAGCCTTCAACCTGTTTCCGCAGGTCGGCGGCTTTGACAAAAACGGCATGAGCGTGGAAGAAGTCAAGGTTGAGGCCGAGCTTAAAAAAATTTGGGCCTCGCCCGGCATAAAGATCAGTTCCACGGCGGTGCGCGTGCCGGTGCTGAGGGGCCACTCTTTAAGCGTCTGGGTAAAGACGCGCAAGCCCTGGACCCTTGCCTCTCTCGGCTCCACGCTGACCTCGACCAAGGGCCTTCAATTCGCCGGGGATCCGTATAAATACCCCACGCCGCTAGACAGCGTGAAAACTGCGGGCGTAAAAGCCGGCCGCCTGCGCGTCTCAAACACTTCGCCTAACGAATTTCAACTCTGGATAGTATCGGACAATCTGTACAAGGGAGCCGCCCTTAATTCGGTGGAGATAGCGGAGCATCTTCTGAAGCGCGGCCTTCTGAAGCGCCCCGAATCCTCATTAGGAAGACATACGGATAATACGCCATGAAAAAAACAGACAGCCCCGCGCAGTCTCTCACTGACCAGGATCTTTATCTCTTTAACGAGGGAAACCATGTCAGACTTTACGAAAAGTTTGGCGCACACCAGGTGGCCGCCGATCCGCTGCGCGGGACCGCGGAGGGCACGCATTTCGCGGTTTGGGCGCCCAATGCCGACGCGGTTTATGTGATGGGCGATTTCAACGGCTGGAATAAAACGAGTGACGCTCTGAAAGAGCGGGCCAGGTCCGGCATCTGGGAAGGCTTTATTCCTGGAGTAAAAAAGGGCCACAATTATAAATACCACATTATTTCAAAATACGCCGGTTTTCACGGGGAAAAGGCTGACCCGCTGGCGTTCGCTTCCGAAGTTTCGCCTAAAACAGCGTCGGTGGTCTGGCCGCTGGACTACGCCTGGGGCGACGATAAATGGATGGCGGGCCGTGGCGCCGCCAATGGCCTAAAGAGCCCGGTTTCCATCTACGAGATACACCTTGGCTCCTGGCGGCGAGTTCCGGAAGAGGGGAACCGCCCTCTCACTTACCGGGAGCTGGCGGCGCAGCTGCCGGAGTACGTGAAGCGACTGGGGTTCACACATGTGGAACTGATGCCGGTCACGGAACATCCTTTCTATGGGTCGTGGGGCTATCAGACTACGGGCTATTTTTCTCCCACCAGCCGGTATGGGACTCCGCAGGACCTGATGTACCTGATAGACCAACTGCATCAAAACAATATCGGCGTGATACTCGACTGGGTTCCGGCGCATTTCCCGGCCGACGCGCACGGGCTTGAATATTTCGACGGCACGCACCTTTACGAGCACGCCGATCCCCGGCAGGGCGTGCACCCCGACTGGAACAGTTCTATTTTTAATTTTGGCCGCAACGAGGTGCGAAGTTTCCTGCTCTCAAGCGCCCTGTTCTGGCTGGATAAATACCACGCCGACGGCCTGCGCGTAGACGCAGTAGCGTCCATGCTGTACCTGGATTACTCGCGCAAATCCGGCGAATGGGTGGCCAACCGCCACGGCGGGAATGAAAATCTGGAAGCCATATCTTTCCTGCAGCAGTTCAACCATGTCGTTTACGAGAACTATCCCGATGTGCAGACCTACGCCGAGGAATCAACGGCCTGGCCGATGGTTTCGCGGCCGACCTATGTCGGCGGCCTGGGCTTCGGGATGAAGTGGGACATGGGTTGGATGAACGATACTCTGCAGTATTTGTCAAAAGACCCGGTTTATCGGAAATACCACCATAACGCGCTCACCTTCCGCATGGTCTACGCTTTCAGCGAGAATTACGTACTGCCGCTGTCACACGACGAGGTTGTGCACGGAAAAGGATCGCTTCTGGACAGAATGGCCGGCGATGTCTGGCAGAAATTCGCCAACTTACGGCTCCTGTACGGCGCGATGTTCGCGCAACCCGGACAAAAACTTCTTTTTATGGGCTGCGAATTCGCGCAATGGCGCGAATGGGACCACGACAGCAGCCTGGATTGGCATTTGACCGGACACGGCCACCACGCGGGCATGCAAAAATGGGTGACAGATTTAAACAATCTTTACCGGTCTGAGCCCGCGATGTACGAACTTAATTGCTCCCCTTCTGGATTTGAGTGGGTTGACGCCAACGATTCACAGCAGAGTGTGCTGGCATTCCTGAGAAAAGGCCGCACCCCGGATTCAATTGTTATGGCGGTTTGCAATTTCACGTCCGTGCAGCGCTTCAACTACACTATCGGCGCGCCACGCGGCGGCTTTTGGAAGGAAATTCTTAACAGCGACGCCGCAGATTACGGCGGCGGAGGACTTGGAAACTTTGGCGGCGCCACCGCTGAAGACACACCTTCACACGGGCGCCCGCATTCTTTAAAAGTGACGCTCCCGCCGTTATCCATAGTGTTTTTTAAATTTACCGGAGGCTGACCTCTGTCCCGTGAATCCTAAACAAGAAAAATTCATCAGAAAGAATTGGCGAACCCTTTCAGCCCGCCAGATGGCGGCGGCTTTGGATCTTACCCGGATGGATGTGGAACGCTTTGTCGGCGCGCTGCGCGAAGCGCCCCCAACTGGGATAGCCGCCAGATTAGCCGCCGCGATAAAAGCCCATCTTGGGCCGGGTCAGGAGCGGCGCTGGCTATACGCGATGTTCGCGGCAGCCCTCATACTCAGACTCTATTATCTGCACGTCCTCGGGAAAACTCCTTTTTTCGGCCCCCTTACTTCCCTGGTTGACGACGGCGTCTACAATCTCAGAGGGCGGGAGATCGCCGCCGGCGATTGGCTCGGCAGTCCTTCCTGGCTGATCTACACCACGCCTCTCTATCCTTATTTTTTAGGGATCATTTATCGCGTCTTCGGATACTCGATAGGAGCGGCGCATTTCATACAGACATTACTGGGAGCTTTAACGCCTCTGCTAGTATACGGCCTCGCTAAAGAATCTTTTGATTCCAGGCGCGCGCCGGTATTGGCCGGCATCATAAGCGCCGTCTATATCCCGTTCATCTTCTATGAGAATATGCTTTTGGGCGAGAGCCTGGCCATATTCCTCGTCCTGTGCGGGCTTTATCTTATAGCGCGCGCCCTGAAAAGGGCGGACGGCGCGCTGGCTACCGTCTTTTCGGCCGGACTCCTGCTGGGGCTCGCCGCGCTCCTTCGGCCCAACATCACCATACCGGCCAGCTTCTGCGCGCTTTATCTTGGCCTTTTCCTGGCCTTCAAAAGAGACCGAAAATTTCTTGGAGCTGCGGCCGCGATACTGCTGATGGCCGGGCTGGCCGCGGGGATATCGCCAGTCACGCTGAAAAAACTATCGGCTGTACGGGGATTTTGTGCCGATCTCAGCGCATGGCGGAGTGAACTTATACATGGCTACCAACCCGGAAAAAGGGGGCGGCTTTCGGCCCTCCGCAGGGCTTGGCACGGGTATGAAGGAAATAATTGATAATTCTATATTTATCTCCGAGCAGGCCAAAGGCAGAGCGCTTAAGCCGTCGGAGGTCTCGGCGTACTGGACCGCCAGGGCCTTTGAGAATATCCGGAGTTCCCCGCTGGGTTTTTTGGCGCTTATGTCGCGGCGGGCGGCCTATTTCCTGAATCGCTATGAATATCCGGACACCATAAACATCCTCTTTGTCGCGGAGTTTATACCCTTCCTCAAGCCCTGCGCGTTCGCGTACGGAGCGGTGGCCGTGCTGGCCATCTGCGGTATTGTCTTCTGCCTGCGTGCGTGGAGCGCAGCCGCGTGGCTGCTCGCGATTTTTGCTTTTGGCTATTCGTTCTCGGTGTGCGTGTTCGGCGTCGTTTCGCGCTACCGCGTCCCGGTCGTACCGATCTTAATTATCTTCGCGGCCGGCGGTTTGGCTTTCGCGTGGGATTCCTGGATCACCAAAAAATATTCCCGGCTTTTCAAGTTTGCCGGGCTCGCCGCGGTGGCGGCAATATTGGTGTTCTTTCCGATCCGGCAGCTGCGGTTCGCGGTGCCTTACAATACCCTTGGGGTTTATTTCGCGCAAAAAGGAAACTGGCCGCAAGCCGAACTTTGTTATCAAAAGGCACTCAAGATCTCGCCAAATTTCCCTGACCCGTATCGCAATCTGGCCGTGCTCTACCACACCGCGGGTGACGCGAAAAAAACGCAGGCGTTCGAGGAGCGCTATACGGCGTTAAAAAAAATCGCTCTCGCCGCCGGCAAATAAAACGCGGGGGCTAAAAGCACGGCTGTCCCAAGAAAAGAATACGGAACGGCGGGTTGCGGGTGCGGGATGGCAGCGGCTGCCAGGTCGGGGTCCTGCCAGACATGGGGCCCATCGGGCCTGCGGCCGGCCCGGCGACTTCGCGCCGGTTCCTCCTC